>JBMYXX010000279.1:0-3954 GCA_049608805.1 Flavobacteriales bacterium
GGCACAAGGCTTGAATTCTCAACTGGGTCCCATGCCCAAAATCCACCAAAGCTCAATGCTTCGTAAGCCCAAGCGCCTCCCATCAAGATACCTGTTCCCAGTATCATCACTCCGAAGAAAGTCCACGGCAAAGCGGGCTTCATCCACTCGGTGTATTTCTTTTGCCAAAGCCCAGCTATCGCGAAAGCAAACGGTACAAGCGTGCTTGCAAATCCAAGAAAAAGCGTTGGCGGATGAATGGTCATCCAATAGTTTTGAAGCAATGGATTTAGTCCACGACCGTCCAATCTATCCAAGTAACTCGCATTCTGTAGGAACGGCAAATTCATAAAATCGGGATGCTCGCGAAGCAACAGAAATGGCGTGCTTCCTATGCGGATTACATCACCCAAATTCACTCCCAAAACCATCGAAACCAAGAACATTTGCACCATGGCAAACACAGACATAACTGGTGCTTCCCACGTTTTGGATGTCTTTAGCAATATCGCGCCAAGCACGGCATGCCAGAAAAGCCAAAGCAAGAAACTCCCTTCTTGGCCTTCCCAAAAACTGGACATGATGTAGCGCATTGGCATTTCCGAATTGGAATGTTGCCACACGTAATGGTACTCAAACATGCCGTTGTAAAGCATGAAAAGTAGCGTTCCAATAATGCTAAAAACCGATATAATATGAAGACTAAAAGCACTTCGCGCAAGCAATTTCCAATTACTAAACGCATCGTCATTTCTTGACCCAAAGGCATACGCAGTGGCCGCAACTAGCGCAGAAACAAACGCAATAATTATGCTGATTTGGCCGAGCTGACCGGCCCAGAGATGCTCTCCGATATAGTTTATTTCCATTAGGAAGTGGCGCTTACCGCTGTGAATTCTTGCATTTCTCCTTCTTGCCCTTCATTGTATTTAGACGGGCATTTCATGAGAATCTTGGATGCTTGAAACGCGTCATTTTCGTACTTACCTATAAGAACAATTTGCTCCGAACGCTCAAAATCTTGCGGCTTAGAACCTGCGAAATGAACTCGATGATTATCGCCATTGTTGTCAATCATATTGAAAGCAAACAAGTTGGCATCAACCTCAGGATCGTAGCTCATTTCAGCTTCTTTATCCAATTGACCAACTACGTGATATTCCTTCCCAGGGTTTTCAATTGCTTCGCTGAAATTAGAATACGTACTACTATCAGAAACCGTTGTCATAATGGCACCAATGGCCAAAGCAATTACGATTATGGCAAGAATGTGTGTCTTTTTCATTTTTCCTCTTTCTCAATCTTGGTCAACCTACGGTCGATGGTTATGAGGTAAACAACGATGCCCACGAAAATGATTGCAATAACTCCGACTACCACATAAATTTTTCCGTTTTCGTGTAGCAAATCGGCCATTTCAACATCTTGAGCGAAGGTGAAAATTGGCATCAATGCCAAAAGAACCGTCATTGCGATCGCAGAGAAGCAATCTCTCAATTTTTGCAGGAGATTACTTCGTTCGTTCCTCACTCGTAATGACGTTGCCTCCTTTTTCATTGATGTGACTTCGTTAATCTGTTTTCTTCAATTGATTTCATCCTTACTCGAACATTAACAAACCAAACGCCAAGTAGTGTCCAGCCAATTATTGCGGGATAAAAAACCATTCTCATGTTGCTGTTCAGGTCGTAACCGCCAAATCCTGGGTTACCTCCGTTTCCGGGATGCAAACTGTCCGTCATTCGCGGTAGCACCATGATAAATACCATGAACATGACGTAAGCGAAGATGTTGTAAACGGCCGAAACACGACCACGCTTTTGTTCCTCATCCATGCTTCCTCGAAGCACGGTGTAAGCCAAATAAACCAACATTCCCATCGCCACACCATTCAATTTGGCGTCTCCTGTCCAATAAGTTCCCCAGGTGTTTTTGGCCCAAAGCATTCCAGTTAAGAGTCCAAGAATGCCCATAAAAAGCGCAACGTTTATCCCCTCAGAAGCAATAATATCAGAACGCCTATCGCCTTTGGCGAGATGAATGATACTGTAAATCAGTGATGCCGTCAGTATAATCATCATCCCGAACCATTGCGTTACGTGATAGTAGAGATTTCGGATGGTTTCATGAAGGATTGGCAGTTTCGGAACATCCAAAATCATTCCAGCGGTAAGCGAGAAAAGGACCAAAACAATAGAAACCCACTTCCACCAGGCAAGACCTAAAATTTGTGTTGATGTTTCTCCGATTTTAAGCATCGATAACTGGGTAATTTGGGTGCGATTTACCCTTCATTTTAATCGCGCCAAAGGTATGGAAATAGTATATAGCTGAGGGTGAGAACAATCACAATAATCAGTGATAAAACCGCTATTAGTCCATAGCTGACACTTGGGTCGAGTCCGTCAACCGCATTTTTAGACAATTTGATGAGCGTAATTAAGAATGGTAATTGTACCGGAAAACTGAGAATTGCCATCAAACTCATGTTATTATCTGTCTTTGCCGCAATGGCCGACATGAGCGTAAGGATTTGGGCAAACCCGGTTGTGCCCAACCACAAAGCGGCCATAAACATGAGATGGTCCTGCACCAAATCGTTAATAATGATGGCATAAATCGCGTAAGCCAAAAACCCAATAAACCACATAATTATGGTGTTGTAAGCCATTTTGGCTAACACAAAAGCTTGTGGCGAACTCACGCTGTAGAAGTAAAGAAGCCGCCCTTTTCGTTCTTGAATAAAAGAACGCCCTACCGCGTTGATAGATGCAAACAGCATAATTATCCAGAACAACGCATTCCAAACGGGTGCCGAAGTAATCTGCTTGAAACTGAGGAAACAAACGAAAACTGTGCTTACCACGTAAAGCAATATGCCGTTAAGCGCATACCGATTTCGCCATTCGAGCGTAAACTCCTTAAGAAATAACGTTTTGACCTGTTGTAACACGGGGCGAATTTACACAACACTAATGCCTAATTTTCGAAGACCTAAACATTGGAACAATTCTAGTGTTAGTCCACAAAAACAAACACATGAAACGCATTCTTATTTTTCTCTTAACTCTTACAACAAGCGTAGTTATGGCACAAAACAACTTCCACCAGTTTACCGCTACAACTTTGGATGGTGGCGAACTTGACTTTTCAACTCTAAAAGGCAAAAAAGTATTGGTAGTAAATGTTGCCTCTAAGTGCGGACTTACCCCACAATACGAGGACTTACAAAAACTATACAGCCAATACGGTGGCGACAAATTTGAAATCATCGGGTTTCCCGCAAACAACTTTATGGGCCAAGAACCAGGAACTGGCGAACAAATTGCGGAATTCTGCCAGAAAAATTATGGCGTAACATTCACAATGATGGAGAAGATTAGTGTGAAAGGCAAAGACCAAAGCCCTATTTACAAATGGCTTACTTCTAAAGACGAGAACGGAGTTATGGACGCCAAGGTGAGCTGGAATTTTGAGAAATTCCTAATTGATGAGGAAGGAAATCTGGCAAAGAACATAGAGCCAAAAACAAAACCAATGGACGATGAAATTGTAAATTGGGTAGCTGGTAACTAATCCACTTTAAGCAAGACAATATGAAGCGCGGGGGAATTGAATTTCTTCGCGCTTTTTAGTTGGACTAAATGAAAATGCATAACGTAAATTCGTAACCATGAAATTGGACATTCTTGCCTTCGGGGCTCACCCAGACGATGTGGAAATTTCTTGTGCCGGTACTATACTTAAGCACATTGAGTTAGGCTACAAATGTGGTATTGTTGACTTGACGCAGGGGGAATTAGGCACTAGGGGAAGTGGTGAATTAAGGCTACAGGAAGCAGATAGAGCCAAGGAGATTTTAGGGTTGGAAGCAAGAGAAAACCTTGGTTTTGCTGATGGATTTTTTCGAAATGATGAGGAGCACCAACTTCCAATTATTGAGATGATTCGGAAGTACCAGCCTGAAATTGTTCT
>JBMYXX010000280.1:0-3945 GCA_049608805.1 Flavobacteriales bacterium
AATGGCAAAGAGAAAATGGGACCGATTATCTGATGAAGAACGAAAGGCCGCAGTTGCAGACCTCATAAACTTCTTTGAGGTTGAACGAGATGAAAAGATAGGCGTAATTGCTGCCGATGAAATGCTTAATCAGTTCTTAGAATCTGTAGGCGCTAAGCTGTACAACAAAGGGGTAGAAGCGGCCAGAAAAGCACTTGGTGCAAGGCTAGATGAACTCAATTACGATTTAGATGACCTGCTAGATATATAGCACCAACCACAGCATTAGGTAAGGTTAATACCTAGTTGAAGGTATTCTAGCTTTTATCTGTTCCAGCTTTTAAAAAGTATCTATATTGCTCGCAGGAATTGGAGTTGAGAAAAAGCATCTTAACTCATGAAAGCAGATTTTACTGTAGTATCTAATTTCTTAAACTGCACCAACGAAAAAGAGGCTAGAGCATTAACCGAATCGTGTAATAGCTCGATGGTTATATCTGCATTGGCAGATAGAAATGGCTCCTTTGTTCAGGTTTCAAATAACGTTACCAACGTTTTTGGATGTTCAGAAAGTGAACTTAAAGAGAATCATGAGACCGTGTTCTCCATGACGCACGATGATGAGAAAGGAGAGATATTCCGTGCTTATTCTAGTGTGTTGCTAGATGGCTCAGCATTCCGATTACTGCAACACATACATTGCCGTAAAATTGGCAGAACTCCAGTAGTTACTCATCTCAAAAGGATAATTGGCGATAACAATAAAGACATGGTGCTCTGTCTCAACATTAGAGCCTAAGCGGTTTTAGAAAACACAATTTTTTCACGGATTTCGGTGCACGTTTATTGCAAGTAAAAGCAACCAATTGGTAGGTTAAACATCTTACCGTGTATCAGCCAATTCTTGTGTATGAAAAACCTGTTGTTTCTTGTTCCTTTTCTTATTTCCCTTTGCAGTGTTGCACAGCAAAACACCTGTGGGTTCGATTCGTATAGAAACCATCACTTAGAAAATTTGGAATATGAGCAGGAAGACAACCGTATAAACCAATTGCTTTATGAGCAGGCCCTTAACCCGAACACAGTTAGTAGAGGAGGAGTGAGGACCATTCCCTTGGTGGTGCATGTGGTGCATAATAATGGTGCCGAGAACATTTCTGACACACAAATTATGGACGGCATTGAACAATTGAACCTTCGCTTTCAAAATGCCAGTCCGTACTCAGATGTTTCTGGAACAGATGTGCAAATTCAGTTTTGCCTGGCTTCAATAAACCCAGAAGGAGATGCAACCAATGGTATTACCAGAACAGCCTCAAACCACACCGATATAAACTGGAATAACGGTGCGCCAAACGATACAGAGCTTAAGAATATAGACCGCTGGGAACCACAACTTTACCTGAATGTTTGGGTAATACGAGATATTGCTTCGCTAACGGGAATCATAGGCTACTCATCTTTCCCATCAAGTTTAACCGCTTACCCTTCGTTTGATGGAATTGTAATTCAGCACGATTACTTTAATACCAGTGCCTTGACGCATGAAGTGGGACACTACCTAGGCTTATACCACACGTTTGAGGGCGGATGCCTTAACGATAACTGTATGCTTGATGGAGACCAGATTTGCGATACCCCGCCAGATGCAACAAATGACTTTGAGTGTCAGGGAAATTCCTGCACAACAGAGCTAAACGACACCTCCGGTTTTAGTCCGTTTCTGATTGATTCTGATGACCTACCAAACTACATGGACTACACAACCTGCTCATTGTCGTTTAGCCAAGGACAAAGCAGTAGAATGAATGCCGTACTTACCGATGTGAGGTATGAACTGCTTCAATCTAATGGATGCGGCCAAAATCCCGGAGGTGCTTTGCCTACAGCTAGTTTTAGCGTTTCCCAAAATTGTGATGGAACGCAATTGACAAGCACCGGTACAAACACCATAGGTGCGCAATGGGACCTGAATAATGATGGTGTTATTGACCAAGTTGGAAACCAATTCATCTACAATCCGCCAACTACTGGTAATTATACTGTTACCCTGTTTGCAACAGGATATGGCGGAACAGACACCATTTCTCAAACCATATTGGCGCGGCATTATCCGTATCAGAATTACCCAATGGTAAATGGATATTCTGGAGTTACACTTTCAGAGTCTGGCATATTTGTAGCGTGCGAGGGAGCAACAATTACCATTCAAGGAGCACCCGGAATGGCCGAGTACAACTGGAGCAACGGAGACAATACCCAGAATACAACGTTCGTCCAAGGCGAATCTGATTTTTCAATTACCCTGAGTACTGTCGATTTTGACGGAAATACTTGGGAGGCTTGCCAAGCATTAGATGTTGCCGCAAGGCCAGCAACAATTCCTCCTACGGTAGCTGTGCATCCAGATGAAAACCAATTGTGTACCGGCAATACCATAGACCTAGTGTTTACGTACAGCCCTGCATGGAATAGCGGGACGTTCTTGGGCATGCAAGGGTTTCATGATAATACCTATTCAACAACGCTAGATATTGTAAACAACTATGTAGTCAATCAAACAGATACAAATGGTTGCATGTCAGCATCAGAAATACTAACCATTATACCGCAGAGCGGTACGGTGCCAGCACCCATCAATAATTTCGGAAACAACTATGTAGATGCCCCATCTGGTGTTAACACGCAATGGTATTTAGATGGAGTGCCGGTACCTAATTCAAACGTTCCGTTGTTTCAAATGACCCAAACGGGGTGTTACCGTGTGTTTTACTGGTGGGCCAATGGTTATGAGTGCGGTTCTTTTTCTACAGATAGTATTTGTGTAACAATTACAGATGTAAGCACGCAACAGGCTGAGAATAAGGTTAGCATATACCCAAACCCCACGGAGCGCAGCATTGAGATAAGCGGCATTAAGCAGTTTCCGTGTACAGCTGTTATTGAAGATGCAACAGGTAGCGTTTTAATAAGAAGGCCGTTAACCGACAAGGGTAAGTTGGCGGCTCATCAAATCAACTTAGACAAACTTGCCGCTGGAATATATTTTCTTCGAATACAGAATGTTGGAAAAGAAGAAGTGTACAAGGTTGTAAAACGCTAAGTCTGGCACAAACAAAACCTCCCCACGGAGTACAGCTACAACCGCAGGGAGGAACCCTAACCAAGATTAGAACTCATTGGTTTTTATAAAAGAAACCACTGCTAATCATTGCCTTTACACTATCTTCTACTCACCTGTATCTCTTAGCCATAAAAGGTGTAATGTTTATCACTAACCAATTACTCTTAGCCATAGATGTTGTTTTGTTTATCGCAAACCAATAACTGTTAGCCGTAAATGTTGTACTGTTTATCACAAGCCAATAACTGTTTGTCATAACTAGTGTACTGTTTTCTCGCAAGCCAATAACTCTTTGCCGTAAATGGTGTACTGTTTGCCACAAGCCAATAACTGTTTGCCGTAACTAGTGTACTGTTTACGGCAAGCCAATATTGGTTTGCTCTTTCCTTTGCTTGGTTTTTGGCTAAAAGAGGTTGAAAAGCCAACAAACTCCCTTTTATTTTTGCAAAAACAGCCACAAAAAAATATAAGTTTTATACCCTATTTTCAACAACAAGCAACTGAAAAACAATACTTTAGCTTCACTAACTACAAAGGGCGCTAACGATAGTACTAACTATAGCCAGTAGTTGTGCTTAATGTAGAAAACGAAATGACAGTAACCTACGACAAGTACTATCAGACGGAAAACTTATTCGGAGAACCATATCCCGAATTAATCGAATTTTTGGCTGACTATTCTAAAAAAGGAAAGCTACTTGACTTGGGCTGCGGACAAGGAAGAGACGCAATTGCGTTGGCTCGAATAGGTTATGATGTTAAGGGAGTTGACAACTCAAAAGTCGGAATTAACCAAATGAACGAATTTGGAAAAGCCAACAACCTCAATTTGGTCGGACAAG
>JBMYXX010000281.1:0-3922 GCA_049608805.1 Flavobacteriales bacterium
TAAGATTGCATCTGCAACTCTAGCAAACCTTTATACAGTCCACCTTCTTTCTCTATTAGTTCTTCGTGCTTACCGTTTTCAGAAATTTGACCTTTATCAAGCACAAGAATTCTATCGGCTTTTCTAATTGTTGAAAGTCGGTGAGCAATAACCAGAGAGGTTCTTCCAACCATCAGTTTGTCTAATGCTTCTTGCACCAATCGTTCTGATTCTGAGTCTAAAGAACTAGTAGCTTCATCTAAAATGAGAATTCTAGGGTCTTTTAAAACGGCTCTTGCAATGGCAATTCTCTGTCGCTGACCGCCAGAAAGTTGAATTCCTCTTTCGCCAACTATAGTGTCGTACTTCTCAGGGAAACCATCTACAAAAATGTGGGCGTTTGCCTTTTTTGCCGCTTCTTCAATCTCTTCTAAAGAAGCTCCAGGTTTTCCGTATTCAATGTTTTCTCTAATTGTACCACCAAACAGAATTACATCTTGCGGAACTATGGCCATCTGGTTTCTAAGAAACTCCAATCCCATTTCTTTAGAGTCTATGCCATCAATAGTAATGGTTCCAGAATTTGGGTCGTAAAAGCGAAGAACTAAAGAGGCAATAGTTGATTTGCCCGAACCTGATGGCCCTACCAAAGCAATTGTTTCTCCTTTGTCTGCTTTAAATGAAACGCCTTTAAGCACATCAATATCTGCTCTGCTTGGGTATCTAAACTGAACATTCTCAAACTTTAGATGACCAGAAATTGCTGTATTTCCTATGTTAGAATTTAAGGCTTCGTACGGCTCTGGCACTTCATCCATAATTTCTAAAATGCGCTCTGCTGCTCCAATTGCTTTTTGAATTTGCGCATACATTTCTGCAATTCCGCCAATTGAGGCGCCTACAAAAACAGAATAAAGAACAAATTGTATCAGGTTTCCGAAACTCATTTCGTCTTGGTTAACCAACCTTGCTCCGTACCATATTACACCTACAATTGAACCAAACAATGCCAGTATAATAAAGGATGCGAAGAACCCTCTTGCTTTGGCTCCTTGCAGTGCTTTCTCAATAATTGCATCGGTGCTATTGGCATACCTAATGCTCTCAAACATCTCGTTGGCAAACGATTTTACATTGGTAATTCCGGCCAGTGTTTCTTCAACAATTGTGTTCGATTCTGCAATTCTATCCTGCGTTTCTTTAGAAATTCTTCTAATAATCCGCCCAAAAACCACTGCGAAAATTGCTACCAATGGAACGATGCCAAGCATAACCAATGTGAGCTCAACAGATGTGTATGCGAGAAAGGCAATTCCACCAACAATCAGCATAAACTGTCTTAGGAATTCTGCAACCACAGTAGTGAATGTGTCAGACAACATGTTGATGTCTGTTGCAATCCTACTATTCATATCTCCAACCCTGTTTTGAGAGAAGAAAGACATTGGTAAACGAATAAGCTTGTTGTAGGTGTCTTTTCTTAAATCGGCTAAAACGTGCTCAGTAACATTTACAAAAAGGTAAATTCTGAAGAATGAAAAAACGGCTTGCAGAATAAAAACGATAAGGAGAAAAAGCGCAATTCTATCGATGTCTGCCAGCATGGCTTCTTCAGCCGTATCAACCATGTCCCCAATAAGTTTTGGGAAAATAAGCGCGGTTAATCCCGTAAGGAACAAGAAGAATAAACCCAAGTAATACTTAAAACGATGAGGTTTGAAGTAGCTAAAAAGCCGCCCAATCTTCTTAATATTTTCGCCCGAGACCTTAGCTTTTGGAAGGTCTTCTGTATCTAAACTTTTTCTTCTTGCCATTTTTGCGACCGCAAAGGTATTTGAATCAAACTATTTTAAATAAGATATGTTTGCAGAAATTGAAACGAAGTATATCTTTGCACGCCCAAATAAGGAAGAGTTATGAAAAGGACATTTCAACCATCTAGAAGAAAAAGAAGCAACAAGCACGGATTTCGTAGCAGAATGGCTTCAGCAAACGGACGTAACGTTCTAGCATCTAGAAGAGCAAAAGGAAGAAAGAGACTTACTGTATCTGACGAAAGAGCAGATAAGAAGTAAGATTATCTCAATAGATATTTGCAAAGCCTCTTCCGCCTCAGGCGGATGGGGCTTTTTTTATTTGACGCGCTTTTGCAATTGCTCGGCATACTTTCTAGTGATAATACCGTGGCCAGCATCAAGCATTATAACTTCTGCCGTACTACAATTCTCTCCAGATAACTTCTTAGAAAGTTTGGGATGTATAACTTTATCATGCTTTCCGAATACGAGAGTTGGCCGAATTTTGTAACGCCATATTTTCTTGCGTACCTGGTCTAACGAAGGCTGAACGTTTTTAAACATCATCCAGGTAGCTAGAATTTTTTGTCGATTGCTCTTGCTGGCAAGTTGAGAACTAACAAATTCATGAATTTTCGGATGCATTAACCGAATAGAGGCCAACGCTTTGCTGGTAACCAATATGGGTTGCGGAAATTGAATGACTAATTCAAAAATTAGCTTGCCAACAAATGTGTTTGTTGCAAACCAATAAAAAGGATTGATTTTTAAGCCGTCTGGCGCAATAAGAACCAATTGGTCCATTTTGTTTGGAGAAAGCTCAGCTAGTTTTAAGCCGATTTTACCGCCTAAACTAAAGGCTAAAACAGAGCATTTTTTGCCGCCCGTAATACGTAGCGCATCGCCTAATAAGTCTCCGAGGTCTGAGGTTCGAAGCGATTGAAGTTTCCTTGTTTTTGTTTCTCCATGCAATGGAAGGTCAAAACTTAAAACGCGCGCTTCTGGTCTAAAGGTTTTCATAAACCGATGCATAACTTCTGCACTTTGACCATAACCGTGAAATGTGAGCCAGACTTCTTCGCCTTTTTCGTTGTCTAAATAGCTCCAAGTAACGGCTCCCGTTTTAAGCGTTTTTTTCACGTCTTGTTTCGGTGATAAAATGTTCAAAAATGCACCTGATTTTTGCAAAGGTAGCATCGCTTTCATACTAACTTCGCAGGAATTTGTGTAGATCAAAAACCTGCTTCAAAAATGCCTAGAGATACTTCAATTAAACATGTTCTAATTATTGGGTCTGGCCCTATTGTTATTGGCCAAGCCTGCGAGTTTGATTATTCGGGTTCGCAAGCCTCGCGATCTATGCGAGATGAGGGGATTGAAGTAACCCTTATAAACTCCAATCCGGCAACCATTATGACCGACCCTGTTACGGCCGATAATGTGTACTTGAAGCCGTTGGAGCCAAAGAGTATTATCGAAATTCTTGAGGCGCATGATATAGATTGCGTACTACCAACCATGGGCGGCCAAACAGGTCTCAACCTTGCAATGAAATGCAAGGATATGGGCATTTGGGATAAGTATAAAGTGAGAATGATTGGGGTTGATGTGGATGCCATTGAGGTAACCGAAGACCGAGAAAAGTTCCGGAAGCTGATGGGTGAAATTGGTATTCCGATGGCGCCACAAGCAACAGCAAAATCTTTTCTTCAAGGAAAGGAAGTTGCTCAAGAATTTGGATTTCCGTTATGCATTAGAGCGTCTTACACTTTAGGTGGTGCAGGCGCGTCAATTGTTTACAATCAAGAAGATTTTGACAAGCAATTGAATACAGGATTGCATCTTTCGCCTATTCATGAGGTGATGATTGATAAGGCACTTCTGGGTTGGAAAGAGTTTGAGTTGGAGTTGCTTCGTGATAACAACGATAACGTGACCATCATTTGCTCTATCGAGAATTTTGACCCAATGGGAATTCATACTGGAGATTCCATTACGGTTGCTCCAGCCATGACTTTGAGTGATAAGACCTATCAGCGAATGCGAGATATGGCCATTCACATGATGCGTTCAATCGGGAATTTTGCTGGTGGATGTAACGTGCAGTTTGCTGTTAGCGATGATGAGAATGAAGACATCATCGCCAT
>JBMYXX010000282.1:0-3888 GCA_049608805.1 Flavobacteriales bacterium
CTATTCATGTAAGAAACCCGCAAACTGAGGAAAAGCCTAGCCTTAAAAACCTTTTCATTGATACTGGCTGCAACTCAAAGGAAGAAGTTGAAGAGAAAGGTATTCATGTAGGTTCTGTCATCACGTTTGAGGATGAAATGACAATCCTGAATGACAGATATATTGTAGGAAGAGCGTTAGACAATCGAATTGGCGGATTTATGATTGCTGAGGTTGCCCGGATGCTAAAAGAGAAAAAGAAAAAACTACCATTTGGTCTTTACATTGTAAACGCGGTGCAAGAGGAAATTGGTCTTCGCGGGGCAGAAATGATTTCGAGAAGAATTAAACCAGACGTAGCCATTGTTACCGATGTGTGCCACGACACGCAAACTCCTATGTATGAGAAGAAAATGCAAGGAGACCTTACCGCTGGCAGCGGACCAGTTTTAACTTACGGTCCGGCAGTTCAGAACAACTTGCTGGATATGATCATTGAAACTGCGGAAAAGAAAAAAGTGCCTTTCCAACGAGCTGCTGCAAGTAGAGCTACAGGAACAGATACTGATGCGTTTGCTTATTCTGGAGAAGGAGTTGCTTCGGCTTTAATCTCGCTTCCGTTAAAGTACATGCATACTACGGTAGAATCTGTGCATAAAGATGATGTTGACAACGTGATTAAGTTGATTTTCGAAATGCTTGTTCAGCTTAAAAGCGGTCACGATTTTCGGTACATCAAGTAATTAATGTGAACGTTGAAACTCTTCTAAAAGAGCTTCAAGAGCTGCAATCTTCGGGAGATTCAATCTACCCGAAGGGAATTTTCCCTTCGCAACGCTATCATCCATTCTTGCCTTATGAAAGGCAGGATGACAACTTGTTCTTCACCAATTCGATTGTTAAGATTCTGCAAGACGTACGTTCTACATCAACAGAAAACGAACAGAATTTAATTGACGCTATTTGTTTGGAAGCAATCGCCTCCTACTCTCTTTTTAGGAATAAAAATGGGCTAGACACGTACAATTTTTGGCAAACTAAGCCTAGCAGACATTTCCCAAATGGAATGTTTATGAATCGGTTTAAGCATTTTCAAATTCCTGACGATGTTGACGATACCGCACTGACTTACTTGACAGAAGGAGCTAAAAAGCAACGAGTTGAATGGCTGAGAAACAAACTTAAATTACATGCAAATCTGGCTTACAAAAAAGCCTTCAACCCACTTCCTAAGTATCAAAATCTAAAATGCTACTCTACCTTTTTTGGGGAGAAGATGTATATAGAATTTGATGTTTGTGTTTTGTCTAACCTGATGAGTTTGATTCTCAAACAGACGCCTGAGGATAAATTAAACGCTTACGATTTAGACACGCTTGAATTTGTTTGCTCAGTTATTGAAAATGACGAACATATTTCTTGCCCGTTCTACTCAGCACCAAATTATCCGACAACAGAATTGATACTCTATCATTTAGCACGATTGATTCCTGTACTTCCTAGCAAATGGAAAAACCGAATTGAAAAAAAGGTAAAGTCAGACATTGGCCGTTTCCTACCAGAAGCCAGTGGACTGAATCGAGTATTGCTTCAAAATGCAGCCATAAAGCTAGACATCAGCATTAGCGATACGAATGATTTTGATAAGAATTTAGCGTTGGAAGACAAGAACTTTTTCTTTTTCCATGCGGGAATGATTACCGCCTTTGAAAACCGATTGGCTCAAAGCTTAGCGTCCAACTCCTTTTTCCACTTACGGTATAAAAGTAAGGCCCTAAATAGGGCCTTACTCATTGAAAATATGTTGCTAAAAAGAAGTCTTACTGCTGAGGTAGAATGTCAATCAGCTTAACGTCAAAAACCAAAACTTCGTTTGGTCCAATTCCTCCTCTTGGGTTTCCTTGCTCTCCGTAGGCTAACTCACTAGGAATGAATAATTTGAATGATGAACCAGGGTTCATCAACTGAAGTGCTTCTGTCCATCCTGGAATTACGCTTCTCACAAAGAAATCAACTGGTTCGTTTCTTTCAATTGAACTATCGAAAACAGTTCCGTTCAACAATTTACCTGTGTAATGAACACGTACCTGATCTGCGACTGTTGCGTTAGCTCCTTCTCCTTGTTTCAGAACAATGTATTGCAAGCCGCTTGCTGTAGTAATAACTCCTGGCTTTGCACCATTTTCAGCAAGAAATTGCTGTCCAACACTTGCATTACTATTTGCTCTTTCAGCGTTTAGGTTGTCAAAAAAGCGTGTAACCAACTCTTGCGCTTGCTCTTTACTCAGCTTAGAAGAATCTTCTACGGTAATTGCATCAGACAATCCAGCAATCACCAAATCCATGTTCATTGAAGTGTCAATTCCTTGAGCCTTGAAATCGCCAACCAAATTGAGGCCAATTGAGGTCCCAATTGCATAGCTAGCTGAATCTCCAAAATTGCCCAAGTTTGCCTCTTTGTTTCCTTGTGGCGTATTGCACGCTGCCATAGCTGCTACCGCTACGAATAGTATAATCTTCTTCATTATTAGTTCACTTTAATTAATTCAACTTCAAAAATTAAGGTTGCAAATGGTGGAATGCTTCCTCCTGCTCCATTTTCGCCATAGGCTAAATCGTAAGGAATGAACAATTCCCACTTGTCTCCTTCTTTCATCATTGGCAACGCTTCTTGCCATCCTTGAATAACTCCATTAACTGGGAATGTTGCTGGAGAATTTCTGTTCACAGAGCTATCGAACACAGTTCCGTCAAGCAATTTTCCGTGATAATGAGTAGTTACTTGATCTGTTGGCGCTGGAGATTTACCATCACCAGAATTCATAACTCGGTACTGAAGACCGCTGGCGGTTACCGTAACCTCGTCTCGTTTTGCATTTTCTGCAAGAAACTTTTGACCTTCTTCCAAAACTGGTCCGTGCTTCTCTGTTTGAATCTTTGCCATTGCTTTCTGAAGCGTTTCATTCACTTCAGGAACTGAAAGCTTTAATTCGTTTTTAGCGAAATGATCATCTAAGGCAGCGGCAAACGAACCGTAGTCAAAATCCTCGAAACCAGTTTCTTGTAGGTTTTTAGCAATGTTTAAGCCAAGGGCGTAGCCCAATTTTTCTTTTTCTGATACCATGTGTGTTGTAAAATTCGGCCACAAAAGTAACCTTAAATAAATCGTAGCCTAAACTGCGGATTGAATACAGATAGCTTACAGCGATTCGCAGTTTCCATGCGTCATCTCCAACCTCCAAATAAAAACAAGAAGACTTGTTCTGCAAAGGAACCTTAGGCACTTAAAATCTAGCTTCTTTTCTAGTCGACAACGCGTGTAATTGGTAAAATGACAAAGGGCGCTGCAACTTTCGTTGAGCGCCCTTTAAATGGAGTTCCAGTTCCAGGTTTGTCGGTCTGCGAGTTGTTTTGGTTAGGCCACTCGCATTGCCCAAAGCATTATTCTTCCCCCGCCTAGCTTCATTACCGGGCCTTCTTCGGAGGTGATTTTTTCAATCAACTCGCCCATAAGGCTAACGCCAGTGTTCTTTTCAAAAGCATCAAGTAAGGTTCTAAACTTGTTCATCATGCTGGCAGTAGGCACATCTTGAACGCTTGTAATGTTTAGCGCATGACGCACTCTTACATCGTTCTTGCATTCGTTTATTAGCTGAGCATCTCCCCAACCAAAACCCTGCTTCATAATTGCCATTGCCGCAAGAGTGTTTACTGGTAGTAGGGTTTTTACTCCTTCTTCGGTTAACTCTTCAAACTCGTAACCTTCTATCATGTTGGTTACATGGTTTCTGAAAGTAGCGTACCATTCCATTTCCTGTTGGTTCAGGTTATCCATAAAGGACTCGAAATTTGGATACGTGATTTCTGGAGAAAGGCTCTTTACAACTTTTAAGTATGACGTTTTCATAG
>JBMYXX010000283.1:0-3802 GCA_049608805.1 Flavobacteriales bacterium
GCTACAATGAGAAAGAGTTATCGGAGAGGCTAAGAACAAGTTTAGAAGAAACACAATCTGTTGCCTTCTTAATGGCCAAGGGAGGAGAGTTGGTTTACGAAGAGTATTGGGACGATTATTCAGAAGCTTCGCGTAGCAACTCATTTAGCATGGCTAAAAGCATTACAACCATGTTGGTGCAATCCGCTATTCAAGATGGACACATTGAAAGTTGGGACGAAAAGGCTGCTAAGTATTTGCCAGAACTAAAAGGCGAATTTGCTGAAGACTTAACTCTACGCCATCTATCAACAATGACAGCTGGCCTCGATTTTAATGAGCATTACACCAATCCATTTGACATTACTGCTAAGCTTTATTACGGGCCAGATGTAGCTAATCTCATGTTTGAAGAAGTGCTAGTGCACGAAAAGCCAGGTTCATTCGAATATCAAAGTGGAGCCACACAATTGCTCGGTTTGTGTGTAATGCGAGCTACCGAAATGCCGCTGGCCACCTTTGCTTCTGAGAAACTTTGGAAACCGTTAGGAGCAAAGCATTCTGCTGAGTGGCATTTAGATAATGAAGATGGAAAAGAGCTAGCCTTCTGTTGTTTCAATTCTAATGCTAGAGACTTTGCCCGTTTCGGACAAATGATGTTGCAAAAAGGAAACTACAACGGCAACCAAATTCTTGATTCTGCTTTTGTTGAAATGGCTACCGTACCATTTGATGTGCCTTTCTACGGGCATAGCTTTTGGATTGATGACAGCTACGGAACGCACATTTTCTATCAGCGTGGAATCTTAGGTCAGTACATCATAGTTATTCCGGAACATGACCTAGTTGTTGTGCGTCTTGGGCACATGCGCCTTGGTAGCGACAAGAACCACTCAATTGATTTTAGAGTGATTGTTGAAGAGGTTCTTGCCGCGGTTGAAAGCTAGTTTCTAAGTTTATTCGATAAAGGACTTGACGGATTCGAAATGAACCGCAAACGGGCTTGTCTGTCCTCGGAAACTGTATTTGTAGTTTGTTTGATTTTCTCCGGAAGCGCTGGCTTCAACGGCTACTTCAGAAACTTCAACGTCAACACCAAAATCGTAGTCAATTTCCTTCTCTACTTCAATTGAGATTTCAGAAGCGTAAAAAAGTTTGATTACAATTCCTTTGCGTTTTAATCTGCGCCACTTTTTCCCTTTGCCTTCTTCTACATCCTCAATAGAGTCTTCAATTTTATCTCTCAACGAACTATCTGCAAGCTCTCGCACTTTAATCTCGCCAAACTTCAAACTCACAACCTTTTCGAGGTCAACTTTTCCTCTCAAATCAACATTGATTGAAGGAATGTCTAAATCTGCATTAATCAGGTTTCTAGTTGTCATTTCTAACTCAGCAAATTCAGCATCTGACATGCCAATTGCTTTGAGGCCTTCTGCTAGAACCGATTCTTCTTCGTCTGGCAATTCCAATTCTCTTGCAATGCTTTCTAGCTTAATCTGAAAACGGTCGTTTCTTACAAAATCGCCATAGTCAACCCAGTTGCCAGGATGGTAGTTGCTAGAAGAGTAATTAAGCAGGTGAAGGCCGTAGTTCTTTCTGAATTCTCGCATTCCAATTTTGCGTCCCATGTTTCGACTTTAGTTTGGTTAGAACAAATAAATGGAAAGAAAACGGGTATTCCGTTTCGCGAAAATCAGTTTAACAGGAAATGGTTAAATCATTAATCAGGGATTAATCCTGACTATCCTAAGAACATACCTACCAGAACCGCAGTAAAGAGGCAAGCCAAGGTTCCACCTAAAAGCGCACGCAAGCCAAGTTTAGAAAGCAGCCCTTTCCTATTAGGAATAAGTGTTCCAATTCCTCCAATCTGAATCCCAATAGAGGCGAAGTTGGAGAAGCCACAAAGAATGTAAGTGGCCATAATCATAGATTTTTCGTGGGCGAAAAGTCCACTAAACTTCATTTCGCCAAGCGTCTTGTAGGCATAGAATTCGTTAAGAATAGTCTTCTCGCCAAGTAGTTGTCCAACCAAGAAAATGTCTTCAGTAGGAACACCCATTAACCATGCTATTGGCGCAAAGGTGTATCCAACAATAAACTGAAACGAAAGACCATCAAAACCAGTGTTGGCAGCAATGATTTCGTTTAAACCTGTACTTGCACCAATAAGGTCTCTAAGTATCCAGTTTCCCATATAAACGAACGCAGTAAACACAAGCAACATGGCACCAACATTTACAGCCAGTTTAACACCATCTGAAGTTCCGTTAGCAACTGCTTCAAGCACGTTAGCGCCCATTTTGTCTTTGCTAATGCTCATACTTTCGTTAAACTTTTCCTTTTCGGGAACAAGCAACTTAGCTGCTACAACCGCAGCGGGTGCCGACATTACTGATGCGGCCAATAAATGCTTAGCAAACAACACTTGTTGTTCTGGGTCGTCTCCGCCTAGAAATCCAATGTAAGCCGCTAAAACACCACCTGCTATTGTGGCCATTCCACCCGTCATCAGACACATAATCTCAGACTTAGTCATGTTCTCTAAGTAGGGCTTTACTAAGAATGGAGATTCGGTTTGTCCTAAGAAAATGTTACCAGCAGCAGCTAAACTTTCTGCGCCAGATAGGTCCATTGTTTTCTTCATTAACCAAGCAAAAACGTACACGATTTTCTGAAGAAGACCGATGTAGTATAGCAAGCTGGTTAAAGCAGAAAAGAATACAATTGTAGGTAGAATTCGAAAAGCGAAGCTGATAACTGCCGCTTCTGAGCTTCCCGTAATAAAGGAAGAGAAAAGGAAATCCGTTCCGAAATCTGTGAACGAAATCATCTTTACAAAGCCTTGACCAACGGCATCAAACCCAGATTGGACAACACTGATTTTTAGAATAGCAACTGCCAAAACAAGTTGAATTGCTAAACCGGTTCCAATCAACTTCCAATTGATTGATTTTCTATCCTGACTGAATAGAAAACCAATTCCAACCAGAACGGCCATTCCAAGTAATCCGCGACCAATTCCTAAAATTGAAATGCCAGAATCTAGCAATGGAATACTCAATAATAAATCTGAAATGTTGCTTGTCATCCTCTATCCGATTGTTGAACCTTTCAAGGATAAGGATTTATTTCTTCCTTCTGTTGAGTTCATCACGAATAAGCGTAGCCTCTTCATAATCTTCTCTGCCGAGTGCTTCATTTAAAGACTCTTCTAACTCGGTTTCCGTTAACTGGGAAAAGCCGCCTTCGCTTGGTTCTGCTTCTCCGTCTCCTAGCTGAATTGGCTTAATGCCATCGCCAGAATCTTCTTTTTCAAAAGCAGCTGCGTTTAAAATGAACTCGTGAGTGTAAATAGGGCATTTGAATCTGACCGCTAACGCAATTGCATCAGAAGGTCTGCAATCAATATCTATGGTGTCTTTTCCATCATGGCAAATGATTTTGCCGTAGAAAACGCCATCAACAAAATTGTAGATAACCACTTCTTGGATATCTACATTAAAAGACTGGGCAAAGGTTCTGAAAAGGTCGTGCGTTAACGGACGAGTTGGACTCATATTTTCCAACTCTATTGCAATAGCTTGGGCTTCCGAACTCCCAATAATAATGGGAAGCCTACGGGTGCCTTTTTCTTCCTCCAAAACCAACGCGTATGCGCCAGTTTGGGTTTGGCTGTATTGCAGCCCGTATATGCCCATTTTTATTTTCTCCATTCAGTTGCTTTCAACTCACCCAATCTCGTTTTATCGAAAAATCCCCTCTCCTACGAAGAGAGGGGATTTGAGTAGAGTTAGCTTTTTTAGCCGTTGGCAGCCTT
>JBMYXX010000284.1:0-3798 GCA_049608805.1 Flavobacteriales bacterium
CACCACACCAGAAGACCTAAGAAACGGAACCATTGGGGTAAGGGAAATGCACAGGCGTATGGTTTCTAACGATATCTATGACCAAATAAACATGGGCTCTTTCAACTTTGTACAGAGCCTGTTCAACAATTTTCTTTCCAGAGAACCAACCAGCGAAGAACATGAGGCTGGAATAACAATGGTTGATGGCTTTGTAGCTGTTCTGTTTTACGAAACAGGAAATTCTAAAGATCAATGCATCGACATTTTCTTGAATTCGGATGATTATTACGAAGGTCAGGTGAGAGATTTATACCTGCGTTATTTATTTAGAGAGCCTACCTCCGAAGAGCAAGGCTACTATGCTAACCGCTATTTTGAATCGGACAATTTTGACCAATTACAAAAGGACGTTCTTTCACTTGATGAATTTGTTGGGCTATGAAATACAATACTAACAAGCTGGCTGGTTCACTATCTAAATCCCCCGTCCAAATGGACACCCCCTTTAAAAGGGGGAATGTTTCCGTTCCTCCTTCAAAAGGAGGTGCCGAGGAACAGCCTGTCCCGTCTTTACGGGAAGGTGGAGGATTTTTCCGAGTCTCTCACATAAGATTATCCTTTGTTTGTTTGTTGGGCATTTTGCTCATTACAATTTCAGGTTGTAAAAAAGAAAAAGACATCATTTATGAGGTTAATGATGTAAATGTTCAGGAACCAAATGCCAATAAGGATTACGCAAAAACCCTAACCGAATTTATTTCAATTGCGTTTGCAGATTTGTTTGGGCAAAACATAAATCAAGCGCAGCTACAAACATTGGCAGTTCCTTATTCTGGCTTCGGAGACTTGAAACTTATTGAGAATATGATTATCAAGAATTTCTTGAACAACCCTGCAGTAATTGTTCCTTCAGATTCTGAAATGAGAGCAAATGTTGACCAGTTTTTACTAGACACGTATCAGAAATTTTTCAATCGCTACCCAAATGAGTTTGAGCTTTGGCACATGAGAAATCTCATTAACGAAAACTCGGAAATTACTCCTGAGTTGGTCTATTATTCCATTATGACGTCAAACGAGTATAGATACTATTAAAATGATTGACGATATGCGATTGGCGATATATGATTTTCGATTTGAAATTGAAGAAGGGTTGTTCGGAGACATGAAAAACTCTCCAGCGATTATGGTAGAGAATTTCCAGCGCCCTCTGCGCAAACTCAGCGTCTTTGCGGTAAACTGTAATTCGTACCCATTATGAAAAGAAGAGGATTCATAAAAAAGGCAGCCGCCACAGGAGCAGCGGCATTTGTTGCACCATACATTTTACCTTCTGGTAGATTGTTTGCCGCTACTGGAACCAGAATTGTAGATCACGTGGTATTCTGCCTCTTTGCAGGTGGCGTTAGAAATCTAGAAGCCGTTCATAAGGCTGATGGAAACCTAATGCCAAACACGCTTTTGGGCAATGAAAGCATATCGTCCGATATTTCGGGGGGCGTAAATCTTATTGGTCAAGCAGGAAGTCAGAGATTACAAGAAGTAGGAACGCTCTTTAAAGAATTTAGATTTTCTCAAGGTCCTACTGGCCACTTTAGCGGGCATTCTTCTGTAATGACGGGCGTTTACAATTTGCAGGACATAAACATTCGTCAACGCCCCACTACCCCGACAGTTTTCGAATTGTACAGAAAGCATACCGACCCCAACGCAAGTGCATTAAACGCTTGGTGGGTGAGTAACGCACTTGGTCCTTATCCAGCTTTAAACTTTAGTAGCCATCCTGAGTACGGTGCGTTGTATGGCGCCAACTACATTCAGCCAGCTTCGCTTATCAGCAATGAAAGCTATGCGGCTCTTGGTAACCCTAAAACATTTAATTCCACCCAAAAAGACTTGGTTGAGCAAATGCGAGGATTCTTTGATAACCACTTCGGAAACCAAGTGGTAGACGGTTCGGCAGGAATAACAAATAATGTTTCTGTGAAGGAATTGGTGGAGCAATTTATTCTTGAAACGTTTAACAATGCTGCTTCCGGACAATACAATAATCCTTGGGGAATTGGCGGGTTAAGCGGAGACCAATTCAATGTCTTTGCAGCCGAAAAAATCATTGAAGAATTTCAACCAGAATTGATGGTTGTAAACATGCAAGATGTTGATGTTTGCCATAACAATTTCACAGCTTACGCTAACAACTTAGTAAAAGCAGATTATGCCCTAGGCCATTTATGGCAAACCATACAAAGCACTCCGGGCATGGCAGACAATACTGTTCTTATCGCGGTGCCAGAACATGGTAGAAATGCCCAACCTAATACGGTGATTGACCCTTACGGTCGTTATGCGCTTGACCACACAAATGACGATATGTCGAGAGAAATTTTCTGCCTTGTAGCAGGTCCAACAGGCAAGGTGGTTCAAAACCAAGTAATCAACCAAGTAATGGGAGAAAGTATTGATGTGGTTCCAACAATCGCCAAAATTCTTGGGTTTGATGATCAGGTTGGAGGGATGTTACCTGGCCAACATTTAGAAGCTGCATTCGTATGATTCGAAAGATAAATAAGCATCAGTTTTCTGTTCTTTTAGCAGCTTTTGCATTGGTGGTAGTCACTATTGTTTCGTGTAATGTGGAAGACGAGCTACCACCAAATCCGTATGACGGCATTGATTACCCAACTCCTTCCGCTCCTACGGATACGCTAAATCCAAACGGGATTATTGCCATACATAGAGATATTTTACATCCACGATGCGCGGTTCCTGGTTGCCATGACGGACATTTTGAACCAGACTTCAGAACAGTTCAAAGCGCCTCGTCAACTACTGTTTATGCAAGAATTGCAAAGAATAATGCAGATAGCACCTTCGCGTTTAGAGTTGTTCCTTACGATACAGCTCAATCTGCTCTTCATGAGCGCATTACCAATTGTTGCTTCGCGAACGTTAATGACCGAATGCCGCAAGACAATATTGGCGTTCCGCTAGAATCAGAATACGTTTCTCGCATAGAAAACTGGATTTTAAATGGAGCGCAGAATATGTTTGGTCAAGTTGCAGAATTACCAAACCAAGCTCCTCAAGTGGCCTACTTTGCAGCCGTAGATACCTTCGAGTTAAACGCAGTTATTACTGCCGCCAACGCAGAATTTCCACTTTCTGCGGCAGGCAACAGAATAGATGGGGTTTACTACAACCCTTTTGTACTTCAGGCCAATCAAAACTTTGCAATGCTTATTGCTATAGAAGATGACAGCACAGCCCTTGCAGACCTTCAGGTTAATAAACTGAAATTCTCTTACGAGGCAGACAATTTCTCGCCATCTGCTTCAGGTTATTATGAGCAAACCGCCCAGTTCTTTTCTATACCTGGGTTTGAAATTTGGTATGTAGAATTAAACGCATCCATCTTTAATCCTAATGAAGTTGTTTACATGCGCTATTACGTAAGCGATGGCGAAAGTGAAACAGAAATGCCGCGAGACGATATGGTAATTCAACTCAAAACCTTCTGGTCATTTTATACACTGCCATGATGAATAGAACTCAAACTTTTTTATCACTGATTGTACTTTTCGGTCTCGCTGTATCTGCATGCAACATTGCACCTGGGGTTAGCGAAATTCCTGAAATTGCGTTTGAAAGCGTAGTTCCAAACACGGTAACAGAATACCAAGATTCGCTGTATTTCACCATTTCTTACCGTGATGGTGATGGTGATTTAGGCCAGAACAACACGCAAGAAGACAACCTCTTCATCGAGGATTCTAGAAATCAGGTGACTTACGGTTTTAGAATTCAACAGTTGGCGCC
>JBMYXX010000285.1:0-3764 GCA_049608805.1 Flavobacteriales bacterium
GCATATTGGTCGTAGCGGCTGTTCAATGAAATTAACGAGCTTTCAAAAGCCGCTATCGCGAGGTAAATTTCTTCGAGTTCAATTGAGTCATTCGATTCTGGAAACGCTTGCTGAAACATGTTTTGATAAATGTCATTTGCATTTAAATCTGACAATAACTGCTCGGGTGTGTTTCCCATTTCATCTTCAGCAAACAACGGGCCTTGCATTTGCGATTCAAGAGTAGAATCTCTTCCATCCCAAAAGAAAAGTTTGAGAAAAGCTACGTTCCAAAGGCTTGGAGCCCCGCGTTTTACTGGTTCATTTAGAATGCCAATACTTCGGCTTAAACCATCACTAAATCCTTTATTAGGTTGATGGCATTTGGCACAGCTAACCCTTCCGTCTTTTGATAAAAGTGGGTCGAAAAAGAGATAGCGACCTAAGTCAATTTGCTGTGGGGTAAAGCCGTCTCGGACTTCGGGTAGTGCTGTTTTTAGTCCGCCAACACCTTGATCTTTTAGAGATGCATATTGCTGATATAGCGAACGTAGCTTGCAAATGCCTTCATCCGTAAGTTCAAATCCGGGCGGACAGGTTTCGCAGAGTTCAAAATCTTCATTTGATTGAGAAACAACAGTTTTGACAGAATCGGAAACTGAGTTTTTGGATTCATTTTCGCAGGAAGAAAAGCCAAAAACGATGGCTGCAATTAATGTAATTCCTGCGAAGGATTTTCTCATTTCGCGTTTAGCGAATTGATGTATGCAACTACGTCTTTTACCGTTTGGTCATCAGGAATAGCAACCGCAATTTGTTGCATTTGCGCACCGTAAGTGTCGCCAGGTTCGGTTCCTCTAACTCCAGTTCTAAAGTTGTTAATCTGACGCTCTAAATACCAGTCTTGCATGCCAACTAATCGCGGGGAAAAAAGGGCTTCAATTCCTACGCCTCCATTGCCATGACATGCCCCACAAATCATGTTGTAGTAGTTCTTTCCAGCTTCAATATCGCCACCTTCAAGGGTTGTTTCATGCGTTGGCGATGGCTTGGTTTTGATGTAAGCAATCACATCGTTAATTCCATCGCTATCCAAGGTTTTAGCAAACGGAAGCATCTGTGCTCCAAACGCATCTTGGGCGTGTACACCTCTTTTATTGGTTCGGAAATTCTGAAGCTGTTGCTTTAGATAATACGGCTCTTGGTCCGCAAGCGAAGGTGCGCTCAAGGTTTTAAGACCTTCCGCATTTTGGCCATGACAAGTGGCACAGGTCATAAATAGTGACTTGCCTTTGGTGGCGTTTCCGACTATGGCCGGTTTTTCTTCCGAAGAGGGGGCTTCTTTGGTAGCTTTTTCTTCTGAAGTTGAACCGCAACTCGAAACAAGTAGCGCTAAACTGAAAACTACGGCAGATTGAATGTGTTTGAACATGAAATGGGGTTGAACTGCGAAGATGCAGAATTGTTGCTACTATTCAAGCCCCTTGCGCATCAATAATACTTTGGTTTCTCGGTCTGCAGTTTGTGGATGTAGGTAATTACATCATCGATGGTTTCATCATCAGGAATTTCCTTTAGCATTTCAATCATTTTTGCTCCTGTGGTGTCGCCCTCAGAAATGCCTCTAATGCCATCTCGGAAATGTCTAATCTGCGCGGCCATGTAGTAATCCTGTATGCCTAAAAGATTGGGAGATAGGTACGCTTCAAGCCCTTTTGCATCAATTCCGTGGCAAGTGGCGCAAACCTTATTGTACATGTGTTTGCCGTTCTCCGCATCTCCAAAAATGGTCTGGTCGGTTTGAACTCTTGGTAGTAGTTTGATGTAAGCTATTACGATTTCTAATTGTTCTTCTGTTTCTAGCATTTTGGCCTGCAATGCCATAACGGCTCCGAGGCTGTCTTTTGGATGATTACCACGTTTGCCTTCGAGAAAATTGGTCAATTGTTGTCTTAAATACCACGTTTCCTGATTGGCTATCGCTGGAGCATTGAAGGCTTTTACACCCTCGGCATTATGCCCGTGGCAAACTGCACATTTGGTAAATATCTCTTTGCCCACGGCCAGTTCTTCTGGCGTTAAGTTGATTTTTGCAGATGAATTTTCACCTGTTTCGGTTTGGTCTGAAGATGATGAGCAGCTGCCGAAAAGCAATGCAGATACGAATAGCGCGGCTAGGGAAGAATATTTCATGGTGTTGTTTTGGTCGAGACAAATTTATGCAATGGCTAAGATGTGATAGTAATCATAAATTCAAAAGATTCCTCCAGTAGTTTTTCCTTCAATTTTCAAAACCAGAACTCCATGTTTTGGAACCACAAACTTGAGATTGTCGGAAGCGATGTCTCTCTTCTTCCAAAGGTCACGAAGCTTGAATTCAGAATTTGAATCAATTCCAACGGTTTCAAGATTCAGTTCTATGGTTTTTGTACTGCCTGACCGATTGAGAAGTACAACGGCAACCGTTCCGCTTTCGAGAGCGCCTAACGGCTTCGCCCAGATTTCCATTTTTCCATTGTCAACCAATTTTCGCGCTTGATAAGCCAAAGGATTTTGGTTCAAGGCGATAATCTCTTTATTCGTGAGAATGTCGATGGTTTCTTGGCTCATTTCACGCAGGTCGTTACCCGCCAGCAATGGCGAATTGAGCATACACCAAAGTGTAAAATGGGTCTTGTCTTCTTCATAGCTCATGCCGCGTCCTACCTGCAACATGTCCATATCATTAAAATGGCCAGCCGAGCTGTGCTTCCATAGATCTGCATTCAAATCTAGAATGCGCATGATGGAAGCAAAAGTCGGTCTAATATCACCAGAGATGCGCCAGCTATCTGCTACTTCAGTCGCCCATTCTCCAGGGAATTTCCATCGGCAAATGTTGTAAACTACATCAGGTCGAATTTCACGAACAATATTGCCGATTTCTGTGTAACGCTTTTGGTCGTTCAATTGCATTCTTTTGCCACCGCACCAATCAACTTTAATGAAGTCAAAGGCCCAATCGACAAGCATAAGATTTAAGTCATTCTTTTCATGCCCGAAAAGTCCGACACCTTTACCCAGTTTGTCTCCATCGTAAACCATACCACAGGTGTTCTCGCCTGCATCGGAATAAATGCCAGCTTTCAATCCCTTGGAATGCATGTAGTCTGCCAAGCTTTTCATCCCACTCGGAAACTTGGTTGGATGCGGAAGTAGATTGCCATTTTCATCCCGTCCACCGAAATATCCATCGTCAATATTGATGAATGAATAACCGGCATCCTTCATGCCCGATGAGACCATAGCATCGGCCTGTTGGCGTATTATTTTCTCGTCAATATCTATCCGAAAATGGTTCCAACTTGACCAACCCATTATTGGGGTTGTAGGTCGAATATTTTCCTGTCCTATAAGATAAGATGACACGGACGAAAAGGCTAAAATCAAAAAGCAGTGTTTGACCATTTTTATTGAAGACAGTAAATAGAATTTCTTGCTGGTTGTAGTTGTGTAAAGTTCATTAAAACGAAAAAGCCGAAGCAATTGCTTCGGCTTTTAACTTCTAGATTTTGGTGTTACGGATAGAATTTTTCTCCTGATTTAGCTCTGTCCAACAATATCTGTGGAGGTAAGAATCTTTCTCCATGATTTTTGGCCAATTCATTGAATTTGTCCACGGTTTTTTGTAGTCCTAGCGTATCCATATAACGGAATGGTCCACCTCTGAAAGGAGGGAAGCCAAGTCCGAAAACAGCGCCTACATCGCCATCCAACGGATTGGCAATAATGCCTTCTTGCAAGCA
>JBMYXX010000286.1:0-3759 GCA_049608805.1 Flavobacteriales bacterium
TTGTAAAACGTGGTCAGCTCCGCAAACTCCATGGTCTTGCGCAAACAATCCAATTGCAGAGAAAATTAAAGCTGTACTGAGTAGATATTTTTTCATCATCATTCTATATCGTAAATGTGCTTTACCGCCAACTACTGTTTTAACGGTGGTGGGCAAATATAGAAAAAGAAGGTGTGCGAGAAGTGTCTGCTAGACGTGGAATTCGCTCAAAAAAAGACCATTAATTACACTTCTAAACCATTGACTATCAATGGCTTCTAAAAAAGGTGTTTTTCAGCATGATATGAAGACCTTACTAGCGGCCCACTTTCTACAAATCGAAATCCCATTTCTAGACCTAGAACTTCGTACTCTTTAAACTGCTCTGGCGTAACAAATTCTGCCACTGGCAAATGCTTTTTGGTTGGCTGCAAATACTGGCCAAGAGTTAGAATATCAACACCTACACTTCGGAGGTCTTCCATGGTTTCTAGCACCTCTTCTCGACTTTCGCCTAAACCGAGCATTACGCCCGATTTTGTCTTTAAACCAGCATCTTTCAGTCTTTTTAAAACCTCCAGACTTCTATCATACTTTGCCTGAATTCTCACCTCTTTGGTAAGCCTTCTTACGGTCTCCAAATTATGAGACACAATTTCGGGGGCTACATCAATAATTACCTGTAGGTTTTCCCACTCTCCACGGAAATCTGGAATAAGCGTTTCCATGGTTGTACCCGGACTGTGTTTTCTTACAGCTCTAACGGTTGCTGCCCATATCTCAGAACCTCCATCTTCGAGGTCGTCTCTATCAACAGAAGTGATAACCGCATGCTTCACTTCCATAAGTTTAATGCTCTGCGCAACTTTGTACGGTTCAGAAATATCTACATCTTCTGGCCTACCCGTATTTACTGAGCAAAAGCCACAAGAACGAGTGCAAACGTTACCCAGAATCATAAAGGTTGCTGTTCCAGCGCCCCAGCATTCGCCCATATTTGGGCAATTACCGCTTTGGCAAATGGTATGAAGATTATGCTCCTCAACCAAGCCTCTAACTTTCTTATACTCTTCTCCAATAGGAAGTTTGACCCTAAGCCATTTTGGCTTTGGCGTTCTTTTTTCCTCGGTCTTAGTCTCGCTCATTATCTATACCACTTGACTCCGAAATTTACCGCCAAATAGAACGTTAAATAATACGGGTCATTATCTATTAAAGCCATCATAGGAACATCTTGAATGTAATAGTCTATGATGACGCCTGCTTCTAAACTTCTAACACTTTTCTGCTTTCTCGCATACTCAAAACTAAATCCAAACTTGGCGTACATCCCAGGGTAGAACTGCATGTTCTCAATTCCTTTAAACACAGAAGAGCGTCCAAAAATATTGTCTTGGGTGTGAACCAAATTCCCGTCTCCATCTGTCTTATTTGGGTCATATCTTTCCGTAGCCACGTACTCATACGGAATGGATGGATAACCAATTTCGAGATAAATAGGCTTTGCCCAAGCCATAGAAAAGCCACCTACGTATAGGTAACGAATTTCCACACCCTTATCCATTTTAGCGTAAAGCACATTGTGTCTTCCGTAGCCAAGCCGAGTTACCACAACTTGATTTAGCTCGCCATATTTATAGCTATTGGAGTTTTCGTAATACGGATTTACCGACCTTATTTCCTTCGGATGTTCCATGCTTACAGCCTCTAACTCAAACAAGCGCTTACGCAGAAAGGTTTTGTTTTTAGCCCTCCTTATAAGCAAACCCCAACCTCTTGTATGAAGCATGGCGCCCCCTGTAAATTCTTGTTTTAAAAGGACCTGAGTATCATCGAAAGAGCGGTCTTTTATTTTATCGGCTACAGAACCTTTTGGAACTTCTGGCAACTGCTGCGCTCCACCCTCTTGCGCTGCAAGAAAATTTACCCCTGCAAAACCGAGGAGCAGCAAGAATGACAGAAAAAGTGGTCTTAAGCGCATTAATGCAAATTTACAATAACAAGTAATGTGTAATTGACGTTACCGCTACCGTTTATAAGACGAACCCAAACCGCCTGTTATTGTTCGTTGCAGTTAGTTAACCACTACAAGTCTGCCGTTTCGGATGTAATTGGCTCCCTGAATAGAATATGTATAAACACCAGCTGCCGATTTTGGCGTAAACTCAACTGTTTGATTGGCACCTACACTTTCTGACCTCAGTAGTTTTCCTTCTGCATTATAGATTGAAAATCGGACTTTAGTATCTGAGTTATTCTCTACTTGAACAGTTCCATTACTTACCGTTGGGTTCGGATAAACTGAAACCGGCATCTCTAGAACGGACTCCTCAACCGAAACAAAAGAATCAGTTCCTAAGAAGAACTGTAGCCCTTCTAAAACACAACCAGAACCATATTCTAAGCCAGCCGAAGAAACAGAGTTTGCATTGCAGTCAATATTCCAATCATTCAAATGTTCGTTTTGACCTCTGAAAAAAAGCGGAACCGCAGCATTTGAAGATGGTTGAAAAAAGCTATGCGGTTTAAAAACGGTTGAAGTGGCGTCAAAATCAGTAATACTGCCATAATTATTCAGGATAAAATATCCGCCAAAATTCACAGCATTACTAGGCAACTCATTTGGTAGAACATGAAGTCTGCTCAAAACAACTTCACCATTTGGCAACGTGGCACTTCCATCAAATTCAATGCTTGATTCACAATTTGAAAACATGTGGCTACCTGCCGAAGCAATAGAAATTCTATCAACATCTCCTTTACCAAAAGGCCCATCAGATGTTTCTCTAATTGCTCCGCCCGTTAATGCAGCATGGTTTATTCCTTTTCGGTCTAAAATCCCGCCCACACTTTCATTAAACTGATAATAGGCTAGTAGGTCATCATCGGCATCAATCATGTCTTGCGTTAAAGTGATATGACGCAGTTCGCGAATCTCGTCCTGAGAAAGCGAACGGTTCCAGATTCTGACTTCATCAATTTGGCCTGTATAATTTCTACTTCCCCAACCTTGGTAGCTTCCCATAAACATGCTGGTAATGTCTAACGGGTCAAGCGATGTTGTATGAGTAGAAGCCACGCCATTCAAATAAACAGTAGCGTCATTTGGAGTAACGACCAAAGCCACATAACTCCATTCACCTTCGGGAACAGTTAAACCACTATCCCACCACCATGCTCCGCCAGGCCAATGGTACGCCAGCGTATTTCCAGCTCTGAAATTGATTCCTCCAGATGTTCCGTTATTCATTACAATTCCGGTGTATTCTGGTTGCTCTCCGTCCGGTTTTACCCATGCAGAAATAGTGAAGTTGTTCGTGGTTAATCCGAAGTCTGGTGTACTGGCGTAATCAGAACCTGAACCAAAGCATTCCATTGCCATTCCGGGAACGGTGTCAACATTACAATTGCTATTTACCTCAACAGTAATCTCGTTGGATGATGAATTTCCATTTCCGTCCATTACGGTTAGTGTTGCGGTAAATTCTCCATCGGTACCAAGCACAACTTTTGGGTTTCTAACGCTCGTACTACTTACATGAATTGGCTGCGGGTCGAAACTCCACGACCAACTTGCTCCGTTGTGGTCCAGTATTGAATAGCAATCAAATTGCACAGTATCCCTAGAGCAATAAACTTCATCATTTAAAGCCATTGGCTGAGCAATTGGCACGAACGATTCAACTAAACTGGTTTCCCAAATTCCTTTGCCTTTATCGCACAGTCTCAGCTTACTTTCTTTGTAGAAAATGCGCATTTCAAGCACGTCCATTCTTGCTG
>JBMYXX010000287.1:0-3738 GCA_049608805.1 Flavobacteriales bacterium
TCGAAAATAGCTTTGAGCTCTTTCCAAGTTGTTTCGTTAAAGGAGTTAACTTTCTCTGGACGGTTGATGACAACATGAGCCACCTTATTTTCTACCGTGTATTTAAAATGCTCGTAAGCCATAATGAGTTGTATTAAAAAAGGCCGCACAATTTGTGCGGCCTTTGATGATTAGTTCAAGTATTCAGTATTGAGGTTCAGAGTTAGTCTGTAATCACTCAACAGTCGTTTGGTAAGCGCGATTGACTTCGGAAGCTCATATTCGAAATAGTATTCGAATGCGGCTTGCTTGCCTTTGTAGAAATTCAACTCATCTCCAGTTGGGTTTTCTGCCAACTTGGTTTCTACTACTAACGCTTGCTTCAACCATTGCCATGCAACGGCAAGAATTCCAGCATTTTCTAAGTAGAGTGTAGCATCTGCCAAGAAAACTTCTGGCTTTTCGTTTTGTGCTAATCCCATCAACTTCATGGTTACTTCTTGGAATTTCTGCGCAGAACCTCCCAATTTAGTAGCGTATGGCTTCAACGATTCAACGGCCATTCCTGCCATGATGGTTTCTTGCAATTCGGCACCAAAGGCCATAACCGCTGCGCCCATTTTCATGGTTACTTTTCTACCCAAAAGGTCCATGGCTTGAATGCCCGTTGTTCCTTCATAAATTGGGTTGATACGTGTATCTCTGTAATACTGCTGTAGTGGGAAATCAGAACAGAAACCTGCACCACCCAACACCTGCATTCCTTGGCTCGTACTCTGAACGCTAATCTCCGAAGGATAAGCCTTCGCCATTGGCGTTAGCAAATCAAGAAGCATCTTGTATTTGGCTGCATCTTCGCCTTCCGAAACTTTAGCCAAGTCAGCGTACATCGCACATTGGCAAACCAACGCCAAACTTCCTTCCGTTACAGACTTCTGGAACAACAACATTCGTTTTACATCTGCATAGTTGATGATGTTTTCCATTGGAGTTGATGGATCCTGATTAGAAAGCGTTCTTCCTTGCGGACGCTCATTTGCGTATTCTAATGATGCATAGTAAGCAGCAGAAGAAAGTGCAGAAGACATCATTCCAACACTAATTCTTGCTCCGTTCATCATTTGGAACATGTAGCGCAAACCATTGTGTGGTTCTCCAACCAACCAACCTTTACAGTTGTCATTGTCGCCCATTACCAAGTGCATAACTGGGCAACCTTTCATGCCCATTTTAGCTTCAAAACCAGCAGTAAAAACATCGTTGTAAACCAATTCTCCATTTTCTGGTCTGTGCTTTGGAACAACAAAAAGAGAGATTCCTTTTGATCCAGCAGGACCGCCATCAATTTTGGCAAGCATTAAGTGAACAACGTTCTCCACGCCATCATGGTCTCCAGCAGAAATAAAGATTTTCTGTCCTTTAATCTTGTAAGAACCATCTTCCTGTTCCGTAGCGGTAGAGTAGATGTCTCCAAGTGAGCTACCAGCATGCGGTTCGGTTAGAGCCATTGTTCCCTGCCATTCGCCAGCAAACATTTTGGTCATATATGTTTCCTGCAATTCTTTATTCCCGAATGCAGAAATAAGCTCTGCAGAACCCATTGTTAATCCGAAGTAGGATGCTGCAGAAGTATTTGCCGAGTGAAAGATGAAGTTTGCCGCGCTGTAAACAACAGAAGGCATCTGCTGTCCACCATGCTCAAAATCTTCTTGGGCAACAATCCAACCAGATTCGCCCACTTCCTTCATGATTTTCTTCATGTCGGGATGAACCTTAACCTCACCATCAACCATTTCTGGTTTCTTCTCATCCATCTCCGTATAAATAGGGAAGAGAAGGTTGTCTGAAATCTGCTTTGCAGAATCCAGCATCATATCAAAACCATCTTTGGTGTGTTCCGAGAACTTGTTGAATTTGGTTAGCTGTTCTACGTTTAATACTTCGTGGAGCTGGAAGCGCAAGTTGCGCATGCTCATATACTTTTCGGCCATATCTAGTTTTTGTTTTTTGGGGCAGGCAAAACTATTAGAATAACTGATTTCGTGAAGTGAAAATCGATTGTTTGTTAATAGCTCTACAAATCGGACTGTAAAAGTACCTTGCAAAAAACGTAGCTTACCAACCTAAGTCAACTACACCAGGTGTCTCGTAAAACCTTACAACGCGTAGCATTACTATTGGCAGTTTCTCTCTTGCTAATGGTGTTGGGCAGGTATTCTTCGCTTAGCGAGTACTTCAGCTTAAGTTATTTAACAGAACTAATTGTTAGATCTGGCGGATTTGGGGTGGTTGTATTCATAGTGGCCTACATTATTGGCAATCTCATGAATATTCCTGGGGTACTGTTTCTTCTCATTTTGTTTTTGGTTTACGAACCGTTTGAAGCTATTCTGATTGGTTACGCTGGTACAATTGCCGCCATGGTTGTTCATTTCTTTTTCACCAGGGCATTGGGAGGAAAAGCGCTGGCTGAGATAAAACAACCCTTCATTAAAAAGCAGATGCTGCGGTTAATAACTAAGCCAATAATCACCACGGTTGTGCTCAGGTTGGTGTTCTTTGTTTCCGCTCCGGTAAACTATGCGCTTGCTTTGTCTTCAATTAAGTTTCGGCACTTTTTACTTGGCTCCATGCTGGCATTACCTTTTAACCTATCGTTAAACTACGCCATCTTCATTTTTGCCAAGGATTGGCTTATAGGGCGTTTTCTATAGATGCTCAGCAGGTTTTTTTAAGGTCGATTACAGATAAATTTTGTCGATAGTCTATGTTTTGGGCCGGTTGGTAGATAATAGCTAACCAGCAAATTCCATCCGCGTAAACTCAGGTGTTAATCTTAAATCAACGCCAGAGATGAAGCACATTATTTTCGCCCTTTGTATAGTTGTTGGAACTGCATTTCAGAGCAAGGCCCAAATCTTGAGCAATTCTGTAATTGCCGTAATTGTATCTAATCCAGACATTCTAGATTCTGTTCCAGACGAAGACATTGATTTAGATTTTGACGTTTCTGAACAGCTAGATATGCTGTTTGAGAAGATGACATTGATAGAATCAATCCTTTACGATAATGAGGAAGTTCGGATTTTTGAAGAAGGACACCTTTTAAAGGAAGACGAACAGATTTTTTACATCAACTAACCGAATTTTATATTTGAGAATGAGCCCCATTTGCTTTTAGCGGATGGGGCTTTTAATTGTTGGTAATCGACCAACTTTCTGGGTGTAAATCAGTGATTGGCGTTTTAATGCGCTTAATTTTGGAGTTGAGGTCGGAGCTTTGCGTAACCAACTTCAATCCATTAATTGAGAGTTTAAGCATGAATGTAGATATAGATAAAACCGTTGAAGAGCTGTTTGCCATGATTGCCAATAGTGGCGAGGCAGATTACATTGGTGAGAATGTTACTCAGCTAGAACACATGTGTCAGGCGGCAGAATTTGCAGAAGAGCAGGGGAACGATGATGAAGTAATTCTCGGTGCGTTATTCCATGATATAGGGCACTTCTGTGCAGAATATGATTCTGAACACGATATGGATGGCCTTGGACACATTGCCCACGATAAAGTTGGTGCAGACTACTTAAGAGATCGAGGTTTCTCTGAGAAAATTGCCCGATTGGTTGAAAGTCATGTAGAGGCCAAGCGCTACTTATGCGCTGCCAAACCAGGATACCACGCTAAACTGTCTGAAGCTTCGGCAAAAACCTTGGAATTTCAGGGCGGACCAATGTCTGCGGATGAAGTAGCCAAGTTTG
>JBMYXX010000288.1:0-3725 GCA_049608805.1 Flavobacteriales bacterium
TTGAGTTAGGAACGCCTCCATATACGTACTTCTGGAAAGACAATGCAGTCACATCTAGTGTTAATTATGAGTTAGGAGTAGGCAGTTACGAAGTAGTGGTTACTGACGCGAATGGCTGTAAAGACTCGCTTTTTTCAACCGTTTCAGATGATTTACCGTATCCCTCAGCTTCGTTTGATTATCGGGTAGAAGGAGAAACTTTAATTGATCAAGAAGTTCAGTTTTTAAACAACGTAAATGGTACTAGTCAATGGACCTGGTTTTTTGGAAACGGAGAGACTTCTAACGAGCGAGATCCAAGATATAGATACGATAGAGCAGGGGACTACTTGGTGGCTCTTCTAGCCTCAAACGGATATTGTGTTGATACCGTTTACCAATACGTAAACATCGACCCGATGCTTTTGATTTATTTGCCAAATGCGTTTACACCAGGCATTAATGGCATTAACGATTACTTCTTTCCGCAAGGCGAAGGAATAGACCTTGAGAGTTACGACATGGAGATTTATGACCGCTGGGGAAAGGTGGTTTGGTACACGGGTAAGTATGCTAAAAAGTGGGATGGATCTAATAAGAATACAGGAAAAGAAGCGCCCGTTGGCACTTACGTTTACAAGATTACATTTCGGGAGTTTGCCGATTTAGATAGGCACGTTGTAAAAGGAATTGTAAATCTAATACGAGATTAATTCTACTCTCCGTAGCGGATAGTTATAACTCTAGCGGATTTAGCTGTATTTCCATTTGGCCTCACGGCAGGTTCCCATTGTGGCATAGATTCTATAACACGAACCGCGTCTTGTTCTAAAAGCCCCGTTTGGCCAGATTGCGTCTTAACCTTGGAAATGTTCCCTTCTCGGTCTATTTGAAACGAAACCACAACGCTGCCTTTTAAATCCTCTGCGCTCATGGCTTCCGTGTAGCGCTTGTTCTTTTCAATAAACCTATACATCTCCAAATCTCCGCCAGGAAAGCGCGCGTTTACTTCTTGACTTTCTTCAGCCGCAGCTTCTTGTTGATAGCTGCCTTGATCTGAGTAAGCGTCATCATTTTCACGCAAATGGGCTGTATTTGACACCGATTCTGCCATGGTTTTTGAAGCCAATTCAGCACTCAATTCTGCCTGTACTTTTTGGTCAACTTCCTTGGCTTTATCCTCACTTTTTCGTGCATTATCGGCTTCTTGCGCTTTTGCTAATCGCTGATATTGTTCTAGTTCTTGCTTTCGTTTTTCACTTTCCGAATCTTCATTTTCAAGTTCCTCAGAAGAATTGTCGGCAATGTTTAAAGCTAATTCACCAGCTTCTACTTGCGGTGATGGAGCTTCTTCCGTTTCGTCATTGTCCGCAGACTCAACCACATCAACAATACCCACATTCTCAGTTTCCGATTTGAATTCAGATTCGGCCTGTGCAACCTCATCTTCAATCACAATATTTCTCTCTCTCTCCTCAGGTTCAGCTTCATCCTTTTTTAAGTTGCTTGCTTCAAGTACTGCGGTTGTAGTATCCGCGGACTGAACTGTTGGTTGAAGCACCCGTTCTTTCCTAGGTCGTTCTGGTTTAGCCGCTTCTTTTTCGGTTGCTTCTGCCAAATCATCCTCTCCTAAAAATTGAGCAGCAAAGAAAGTTCCACCGCCAACAGCAAGTAATAAGGCTACGGCAGCTGCAAGTTTTCCGTAAGGGAATTCCTTTTTGGGTTGCGCAAAAGAAGACACCGCTTTTGCACCAGTTGCTTTTTGAATTTCAGCATTTAATTGCCCTAGCTGATGACGGGTTTTGCTCGAATTTGAAGTCAGTAAAAAGCCGTCTAAAGCGTCTTTAGAAATTTCGTCTGTGGCAGTAAAGTCATCAACCGCCTTTCTGTCTGCTGCGGTAAGCTTGTCCTCAGCATAGAGCATAATCACTTCAAGAGAGAGGTTGCCGTAGTCGTCTAACAACGGAACCTGATTCCCAAAATCATCTTGTATGTAAGTCTTATTACCCATTTAGTTTGGTAAGCTGAATTTTTAGGTTGCGCTTGCCGTTTTGTAAGTAGCTTTTTACCTCTTTGTAGGAAAAACCTGTTTGTGCCTCAATTTCTTCGTACGATTTCTTCTCAAAGTAAAACAGTCTTATACAATCTCGTTGTTCTTTCTTGAGCGCATCCATCGCTACGTTTAAACGCGCATCGGTTTCAGACTGGCTCTCACCGTTGAGATGCTCAGGCAAATCAAATTCCACGATCTCCTTTACAAATAGCTGATAGTCTTCTTGCTTAGTCTCTTTGCGCTTGTCTTTTCTAAGCTCCATCAAACACTGATTCTTGGCTACGCTATAAACCCAAGTTCTAAAGTTTTCTACTTCGTGGCGTTTTAAATCTTTCAAAACCTTTTCAAAAACATCCATTACAATGTCTTTGGCTCTGTCTTCGTCTCGCAAATACTTTAAGCAAACGCCAAAAAGCATGTGTGAATAACGCTGAAACAGTTCTCCGATGTACGCATTATCGTACGAGTACCGATAGCGTTCAATGAGTTCGCTATCAGAAAGCCCCTGTTTGTTATTGGAATTGAGGGAGAACATCAAATCTCTTGACGAAATTTTCTACAAAAGGTTTTGCGATTGGCCATGTTCAAAACAGCAGAGCCAAAACTTTGTTTGATAACGAAGTTAATGCATTAAGTCTAACCCGCTGATTATCAGAAGCTAGAGCATGCTGATTTCCTTTTCGTTCACTGCATGAACGAATAGAATATTTCCAAGCCCTTCATAGCCATGGAATATTTCTTCCCCTTTTCGTTTGATGGCTTCGCTACGGAAACCTAGGAGAATTAAGTCTGCTTCTGTAGAACGTTCTCGCACTATTTCCTTCCAGGTTTTGTTTTCTTCCTGAACAATAACGTTGATGTTTTTAGAAGAAATTGGTAGGCGGCCACTTGTGGTTAATCCGAGCAAATACTCCTTCTGCTCTTCAAGCTGATTTTCCCTAACAATTGCGTTAATGCTAATCTCGCAGTCCTTCCAGTCTGGATGACCAAGCATTATATAGCCAAGCAAAATCATCAGGTTGGCGTTCTCATAATCTGTAGGTGTAATCCAAATATGCATTTGGTTGTGGTACCCAAACCCCTTTTCGGTACTTCCAAGAATTACAGTGTCAAAATTCACAGAACGAATAATGGAGTAATTCTCTACAATTTGACCTAAATCTTCAGGATGACTTCGGGAGAATTCAAACATTAACATGTTATTGTCCTTGCCAGAAATTCCAGGTAACTGAATTACTTGCGCAATGGCCGAAGTAGGAGATGGGCTAATCAGCGTATCGAGGTAAACATTACTGCTAGAACTGTCCGCCATTTTAATGAGGCGATGTAGCGCGTCCTTGGCTTCTTTGTTGGTTTTCTTAGAAAGATAACCTTCAATCATATGAATGAATGTTCCAAATCCGTACTTGTGAGATATCCATCTAAGCATATCAAAAGCCGCAAACCGTTCAAAAGAATGACTGGTTACGCAAACAACAGCCGGCCGCCAGTGGTCTTCTTCTTCGCCAGTATCAGACTTCTGCAAAAACACTTGTAGCCTTCTACTTAACTGAAAAATTACTCCCTGAAAAACCTTTGCCATTTGGGTTTTCTGCGGACTGAGATATGTTACCCCGAAATAAATTAAGAGCATCAAACTCAAACTCACCACGGCATACATGGTATTAATCTTAAACATGAGCCAAACGCTCAA
>JBMYXX010000289.1:0-3698 GCA_049608805.1 Flavobacteriales bacterium
GAATTTGAAGGAATGAAAATTGGCGTCTTTGGTTTAGGTATTGAGCTAGAAGGTTTGGTAAACCCAAAACTTTATGGCGATGTACGTTATAATGACCCAATTACAGAAGCCAATAAGCAGGGCAACTATCTTAAAAATGAATTGGGTTGCGACCTAGTAATTTGCTTGTCTCATTTGGGGTATGATTACAATTCTGAGAAATACAATTTCGACCAAGAACGAATTTGCGATAAACACGTAGCCGAAAACAGTCAAAATGTTGATATAATCTTAGGCGGACATACCCACACTTTCTTAGATACGCCTACCTATTTTACGAACAATGACCAGAAATCTGTTATGGTTTGTCAGGTTGGCTGGGCAGGAATTAAGCTTGGACGCATAGACCTGTATATGGATGTTGCAACGCGGATAATAAACGGCTCATATATTGCACCAAAAGTTTCACAAAGTCAATAGCATTTTCATTTTTTTTTCATGTTTCTTTTACCAACTTTTGCTTCGCATTTAAGGGGGTCAGAAACCCATTTTTCAACCCGTTTCTGATAGTGGAATTCTTAAAGCACTAACGTTAAGCGAGTTGACCAAGTAAGCATGAAGAAAGACTGTAAGGTAGTGTGGGATAATTGTCTGGAAGTTATCAGAGATAACGTCCCTTTTCAGAGTTATAGAACCTGGTTTGAGCCCATTGTTCCAATAAAATTGGACGATAAGGTGTTAACAATTCAGGTGCCTAGTCAGTTTTTCTACGAATGGTTAGAGGAACATTACATCTCCCTTCTTAAAAAAACAGTTAAGAAGGAAATTGGTGCAGATGGCAGGTTAGAATACCAGATTATTATGGAGAATGGCTACAATTCCACAAAGCCATATTCTGTAAAGGTTCCTACCAACTCGGCAACAACTAAAAACCAGCCAGTAACAATGCCTATTGATTTAGGAAGGACTGATGCAATTAAGAACCCATTCATTATTCCTGGGCTTAAAAAGGTTAAGGTAGAATCTCAGCTTAACGCAAATTACAACTTCGACAACTTCATTGAAGGCGATTGCAACAGGCTAGCACGTTCTGCTGGTTACGCGGTTGCTAACAAGCCTGGCGGAACAGCTTTCAACCCACTTCTTTTATATGGAGGAGTTGGACTTGGAAAAACACACTTGGCTCACGCCATTGGTATTGAGATAAAAGAAAAAGACCCGTCTAAAACGGTTCTATATGTTTCTTCAGAGAAATTCACCCATCAGTTTATTGATGCGGTTAAGAACAACAGCCATAACGATTTCGTGCATTTCTATCAGATGATTGATGTTCTTATTATGGATGACGTTCAGTTTTTGGCTGGAAAGGAAAAAACACAAGATGTGTTCTTCCACATTTTCAATCACTTGCACCAGAATGGAAAGCAGTTGGTTCTTACCAGCGACAAAGCACCTGTTGAAATGCAAGGTGTTGAGCAACGGCTACTTTCTCGTTTCAAATGGGGATTAGCGGCAGACCTTTCTTCTCCAGAATTGGAAACTAGAATTGCCATTCTTAGAAAGAAGATTTACCAAGATGGAATTGAGCTTCCAGAAGAGGTTCTTGAATACTTGGCTTACAGCATTACAACAAACATTCGCGAACTAGAAGGAGCCCTTATTTCTTTGTTGGCTCAAGCTTCGCTGAACAAAAAGTCTATCAATTTGGATTTAGCCAAGCAGATGATTGACAAGTTTGTAAAGAATACAGCGCGCGAAATCAGTATAGATTACATTCAAAAAGTAGTATCGGATTACTTCGATATGCCAATTGAATTGATGAAATCGAAAACACGTAAGCGTGAGGTTGTTCAGGCTCGTCAAATTGCAATGTTCTACGCTAAAAACATGACTAAAGCATCTTTGGCTACAATTGGGGCACAATGCGGTGGAAAAGACCACGCAACTGTTCTTCATGCATACAGAACGGTGAACAACCTGATTGAAACCGACAAGCAATTCCGCGGATACATTGCGGACCTTGACAAGAAGATAAAACTGCAGTAAGCCATGTCCACGCCACGCGTGCTAATGGTTTGTCTCGGAAATATTTGCCGAAGCCCAATGGCTGAAGGCATTCTAAAACACAAGGCCCAACTTCAGGGCCTTGACGTTTTTATAGACTCTGCTGGAACTTCTAATTGGCATCAAGGTGAGAAACCTGACGGTAGAGCAATGGAAGAAATGCGAATGAATGGCATTGACATTTCAAACCAAACTTCTCGGCCATTTTCAACATCCGACTTTGACAAATTCGACCATATTTTGGTGATGGATACGTCCAATCAAACCAACGTTTTGGCACTGGCTAGAAACAAAGAAGATGAGGCTAAAGTGCATTTGATACTAGATTTTGGGAACGAAGTAAAAGGCAAAGCCGTTCCTGACCCATATTATGATGATGGTTTTGGTCGCGTTTACGAATTACTCGATTACGCCTGCGATGCTTTTTTAAAAGAACTTTAATGAGCTTAGGAACACTCTATTTAATTCCGGTAGCACTTGGCGAAACAAACAACGATAAGTTGTTTCCTACCATGAATCTTCGTTTACTAGAAGAATTAGATTATTTGGTTGTTGAGAACGAAAAATCGGCCAGACGATTTATCCGTTCTACAGGAAACAAACGCGATTTTGATAAGCTGGAGTTAATCCTGCTTGACAAGCGAACGAGACAGCACGAGATCTCTCGTCCAATTGAATTGCTAATGCAAGGAAAGGACGTTGGAATAATGTCTGAAGCTGGTTGCCCAGGCGTTGCTGATCCTGGTCAGATATTAATGGCCGAGGCACATTTGTACAACATTAAAGTAGTTCCGTTGGTTGGCCCATCCTCTATCCTACTCGGCCTTATGGCAAGTGGTTTAAACGGACAAGGTTTTGCCTTTAACGGCTATTTACCAATTGACAAAAAAGCCAAGCTTCATAAGCTTCGCGAATTAGATTCTAGAGTTTCTAAAACTGGTTTTACCCAGATTTTCATGGAAACACCTTACCGCAATCAGGCCATGTTTGATGATATACTTAAGACTTGCAACGCCAAACACAAGCTTTGCGTGGCAGTTGACATCACCCTAGAAAGCGAGTTGATAAAAACCTTGGCCCTTGCGGAATGGAAAGCCGAGAAGATTAATCTTCACAAACGGCCTTGCATGTTTTTGTTGGGTAAGTAGTGAATAGAAAATGTCGCAAGTAGCCTCAGAATCGGAATCTTCAAACAGCCTTTACTACCCTCCAGGTGGCATTCTAGTTTGGCTCATCGTTTTTGTGGAAATCATCACCTTCTGCATGGGTTTGGTGGCTTTCAACATATATAGAGCTGATGAACCTGCCGTGTTTGCCGAGAGCCAAGCATTGCTAAACCGTGGTATCGGACTGGTTAACACGCTTGTTCTTCTCACAAGTGGTTTCTTCATGGCGCTAGCCGTTCACCATTTGAAAAAAGGAAAGAGCAACCTCAGTGCGAAAATGATTGCCGTCACCATATTTTTTGGTTTGCTCTTTCTAGCACTCAAAGGGTTTGAATACTCAGAAAAGATGGAGCTCGGAATTGGAATTGAATACAACTCTTTTTTCATGTTCTACTGGCTACTCACCGGCTTTCACTTTATTCATGTTCTTCTTGGAGTTGCCATACTTGTTTACATGTTTTTCAAAACCAAAAGCGGTGAGTACAACGC
>JBMYXX010000290.1:0-3697 GCA_049608805.1 Flavobacteriales bacterium
TAGTCCAGATTTGGCACAAACATTTGCTTTTTTAACAGCAGCGCTTGGCGAAAAGCTAAAATTGACGGGGTTAGATAATCTCAGGTTGAAAGAAACCGACAGAATTTCAGCGCTGAAAACCGAACTAGAAAAATTGGGTGTTCTTGTTTTTGTAGATGGAAATGAAATGACCGTTTCTGGTTTAATCTCGGTTAACTCAGCTCCGGTTAAAACCTACAACGACCACCGAATGGCAATGAGCGCTGCGGTGCTTTCTTCTGTTATTCCGATAGAAGTTGAAAACCCAGATGTAGTTGCTAAAAGCTTTCCCGCTTTTTGGCAGCAGATAGCCGTTTAGCTTGTTTAAGGCGGATTATTCTGCTAAAAACGCTGCAATATCATCAACCAAAACATTGGCCTGTTTTGTAAGCCGAGGCATGTTAGCAAATGCATGTATTGTGTTCTTATATTCTTTGAAAACACCATTGTTTTCTGCCTTAGAAAGCCGCTGATAATACTCCTTTCCTTCATCTTTTAAAGGGTCATGGTCTGCGGTACAAACAAAGGCTTTTGGAAGATTAGAAAAGTCATCTGCTAGCAAAGGCGACATCAACGGATTCAAAGTGTCTTCTTGTGTTTTGGCGTAATGATTTACAAACCATTCCATCATACTTTTGGTCAGTAAATATCCGTCTCTGAACTTGTCAATAGACGGATATGCAAGGCGCGCATCAAGGCACGGATAAATCAATACTTGTTTAGAAATAGCTGGTCCAGCCTCGTCTCGCGCCAACAGACTTACAACCGTAGCAAGGTTTCCGCCAGCACTGTCTCCCATCACAACTAAGTCGTTGGAATTTCCGCCCCAATTAGCACAATTCTTTTCTGCCCAAATAAGTGCATCATAACAATCGTAAACGGGAATTGGGAATTTGAATTCAGGTGCCAATCTGTAGCCAACCGAAATTACCAACGAGTTCGTTTTTATGGCAATTCGTCTGCATAAATCGTCATGCGTTTCTATGTTTCTTAGAACAAAGCCACCGCCATGGTAGTAAACAATGGTTTTCAGATTTTTCTTTTCCGAAGGCCGATAAATACGCACTGGAATCTGGCTACCATCTCTAACAGGTATTTCAATGTTTTCTACGCTGTGAACCGAAGGAGACGGGTGCTCAGCAATCCGTTTTTCTCTCTTCCAAGCTTTGGCATTTCCTCTTCTTATAGAAGAAGGTTTAAGCTTGGTTAAATCAGTTTTTTGTACCCGATGGAGGTAGAAAAGAACCAGTTGAAGTTTGAATGGCAGCATGGTGGGCAAAAGTAGAATTCTTGCGCACGCTTAGATGTAAGCTATAATTCAATAAGAAATCTATCGACTCAATTTCTGTTGTTTGGCTAACTATCTTTGGCGAATGAACCGAATCCTTAAACTCCAAGACAAGCTTAAAAGTGTTCCGTTTGGGAACAGTATTTTCTCAAAAATCCTAGCTCGTTTTGCCCCGTATTTCACAACCATTAAACCGAAGGTTGTGGAACTTCGGCCCAATTATATGAAGGCTTCTATGCGTAAGCGGAGGGCGGTTCATAATCACCTTAAAACGGTACACGCCATTGCCATGTGCAACTTGTGCGAGTTTACGGGCGGTATTTTAATGGAGGCATCAATCCCAAAGCATAGAAGATGGATTCCTGTTGGTATGACGGTGAATTATGTGGCCAAAGCCAAAACAGATTTGACAGCAGTTTGCGATTTAAGCCATATTGAATGGGACACCTGTAATGAGGTTATTTGCAATGTCTCTGTTCGAGATAAAAGTGATGTGGAGGTGATGAATGCTGCCATTACCATGAAGGTTTCTGATAAACCTAAACGTTAGAGTTGCAGTAGCCTGGATTTTGCTAAAACTACTTCGGAGCTCGGTACAGAAGTACCAATCCCAGTACTAAATACATGATGTTTGGAATCCAGACAGCTAAGCCAACGGGCATTCCGCCTTCGGTTGCAAATGTTTGCGAAACCTGCATAAATAAGATGTAAGAAAAGCTTAGGAGCAGACCAAGCCCAATGTGCATGCCTATTCCACCACGCACTTTTCGGCTACCCAAGCTAACGCCAATTATGGTTAAAATAAAGGCTGCAAAAGGCAAAGAAGTTCTTTTAGCACGTTCAACTTTAAAGTAATCTAGGTAGTTAGAACCGCGCATTTCTTCGGTTCTAATAAACTCGTTGAGTTGCCAGTAATCCATGGCCTCAATGATTTTTAAGCGCTGGCCAAAATCTTTAGGATGAAAAGGGAAAACGGTGTCGAGCTGCGCTTCTTCTCTTATGGTTTCGTTTACACCATCAAAAGTGCGTTCGTAATACTTTTTTACGCTCCATTTTTTAATGGTAGTATCATATACAATATGGTCCGAAATAAGCTTGTAGGTCATTACGCCATCTGTAAACTTTTCTAGAGCAAATTTGTAGCCCGTTTTACGCTCTGCGCTATAAGAATCGAAGTAAATGAAAGTGCCCGGCTCTACTTGGTAATGTTGGTTTCTGCCGTAGAACTTGTACGGCCTGTTGATGTAGGTGTTCTCAAACAAAATTCTCCCCTCGTTGGCTTTGGGAATAATAAAATGGTTTAGCCCAAAACTGATGCTAGCAAGCATGGTTGAGCCTAAAATGTACGGTACCAACATTCGGTAAAAGCTAACCCCGCTACATAAAATGGCCACAATTTCTGACCGATACGCCATTCTAGAAGTGAACAGAATTACGGCTACAAAAATGAATAGCGGACTGAACAGATTAGCGAAATACGGAATGAAATAAACGTAGTATTCAGATACAATTGTCCAGGCAGAAAGTTGGTGTTCAATGAAATTGTCAATCTTTTCTGAGAGGTCGAAAACGATTGTAATACAGATGATTAGCGCAATGGTAAAGAAGAATGTACCAAGGAACTGTTTGAGTATGTATCTGTCTAATCTGGTAAGCACCTTACGCTACAGTCGGGTAAGTAATTTGGGTACAACTTGGTCTTTCCATTTTCTGTAATCGCCCGCTTCAATGTGTATTCTAGCTTGGCGCATTAACTCTAAATAGAAGGCTAAATTGTGAATGCTGGTAATTTGCGGTCCAAGCAACTCTTTAGAAGCAAACAAGTGTCTAACGTAAGCCTTGCTATACAGATTGTCAACGGTTGAAGTTCCGTTTTTGTCTAAAGGAGAAAAATCCCTTTCCCACTTTTTGTTCTTAATGTTAATCTGACCTTCCCAGGTGTAAATAAGTCCATGGCGTGCATTACGCGATGGAAGCACGCAGTCAAACATATCTACACCAAGAGCAATGTTTTCTAGCAGGTTTGCTGGTGTGCCAACGCCCATCAAATAGCGCGGTTTTTCCTTCGGAAGAATGTCACAAACCACTTCAGTCATGGCGTACATTTCGTCATCTGGTTCTCCAACACTCAAACCACCAATTGCATTTCCTTCTCTTTCAAACGAGGCAATAACTTCGGCACTTTCCTTTCTTAAATCTGTGTAAGTAGAGCCTTGTACAATAGGGAATAACGACTGATGATGACCATACATTCCTTCGGTAGAATCAACTCTGTCGCAACACCTTTTTAGCCAGCGATGTGTCATAGCTAAAGAGTTTTTGGCGTAGCCGTAATCGCACGGATACGGAGTACACTCATCAAAAGCCATAATAATATCTGCACCGATTGAC
>JBMYXX010000291.1:0-3640 GCA_049608805.1 Flavobacteriales bacterium
GTTTCTGCCACTTCTAACCTAAAAATGGGCGAAGTCCTTTTGCTAGAAAACCTTCGTTTTCATAAAGAAGAAACTGCCGGAGAACAAGGGTTTGCCAAGCAGCTATCTGAACTTGGTGATGTATATGTTAATGACGCTTTTGGAACCGCCCACAGAGCGCATGCATCAACGACAGTTGTAGCTCAGTTCTTTCCAGAAAACAAAATGTTTGGCTACTTATTGGCTAAGGAAATTGAGAGCGTTGATAAGGTAATGACCACGGCCGAAAAGCCTGTAACAGCAGTTATGGGAGGGGCAAAAGTTTCCTCAAAGATTTCAATCATTTCAAACTTGCTAGACAGCGTTGACCACATTATTATTGGTGGAGGAATGAGCTACACGTTTGCAAAAGCACTTGGCGGAAATGTTGGTAATTCTTTGGTTGAAGATGATTATTTAGAAACGGCAAAAAGCATTCTTTCTGAAGCCGAAAATAAAGGGGTTAAAATTCATTTGCCCGTTGATACCATTGCTGGCGATGCATTTGACAATAACGCTAACAAACAAACTTGCGGCACTAAATCTATTCCTGATGGTTGGTTGGGCTTAGATATTGGCCCAGAATCTGAAGCTGAATATGCTTCGGTAATTCAATCGTCAAAAACAGTTTTATGGAACGGACCAATGGGTGTTTTTGAAATGGAATCGTTTCAAAACGGGACTAAGTCTGTTGCGCTTGCCATCGCGGAAGCAACAAAAAGCGGAACGTTTTCATTAATTGGTGGGGGAGATTCTGTTGCCGCAATAAACAAGTTCAACTTAGCCGACCAAGTAAGCTATGTTTCAACCGGAGGAGGAGCGTTGCTTGAATATATGGAAGGAAAAGTGCTTCCTGGAATTCAGGCTATTCGGGGATAAGGTCTCTAATAGCGTCTTTTACCTTATTCACCTTTCTGTCTGCTTTATCAAGGATTGAATCTTTATCAATCTCCTCCAGCATGGGAAGAATAAAGGGTGCAACTTGTGTTACGGGCTCGTACAAAAATGAGTTTTGTGCGGTATCTCCCCGATTGAATTCTTTGAGTAAATCAAACCTGCTGAGCATCATTATTAAAATGCTGAGCAAGAACGTAAACCTGAAAATGCCGAAAAGTGCTCCTGCCGCTTTATTAGCCCAACCTAATGCAACAGCCTTTGCTAATTTTTCTATCGCCTTGGCAAACAAATGAACAAGTAAAACCACCGCAATAAATATGATTGCAAACGAAACTATAGGCAGAAAATCGTTTGAATAATCTGTGTTGGTGTAGATGTACTCAGAAAGCTCCTGCGCAAACCGAACCGCCAAATAAACGCCTGCAATTAGCGCCACCAATCTGGCAATTTCCATTATAAAACCAGATGTAAGGCCTTTATATAAGCCCCAAAACATGGGAATAACTAAGACAATATCAAGCCAGTTCATCAATAAGACAGTATGTATCCGTAACGCTCAGCGGTTTCTGTAACCGTCTTATTTACCACGCCAAAAAAGGTTTTTCCTAAACGGTAATTCTCCATTTTCTCCCGCTTCTTCCTAAGAAACTCTTCGCGCTGCGTGCTAAGCATTTTAATTATAGTAATGTATTCTTTGCGCTCATACATTTTCTCTTCTACCAAAAGAAGAAAGTCTCGCTCAGACAATTTTAAATATGCTTCGTCCATGTATTTGCGATTTTCCTTTTCTGGGGCTCCTAAACCTGTTGCTTGCAAGTCAATCAAGTCCCAAGATGCATTCTTTCCTTGGTAAAGCTGTGTGGCTTTAAAGAAAGTCCTTGCCTCTACCTGATTCTCTCCCTGCAACTCTGCTTCTTCATCTAAATCGGCTTGCATTTCATACCTATCAAGCCCTTCCCTACCGTAATACATGTAAGTGGTATTTACCATGTGGTTTGCTTCGCGAAGCATGGCTCCGTCATATGGTTTTTCTAACACAATTGCTGGTGCTTTCAGTCCAATTGTATAATAATTTCCTCCCGTATAGTCTGCTATGGTTTTCCACTGCCCTTGTTCTTTTGGGTTAGAATAAGTTAGAAAATACAGCGAGTGAATAGTGATACCAGCCTCCTTGGCGGCCTGAATTGGCTTCTTATATCCTGGCCCAGCAGATGGCATACCGTTACCCACCAGAAACATCATCTTAATGGCGTTTGGGTCGGTTGACCACGACATGTCATTTATTGCCACATCTAGCGCATGTCCCATAAAATAATTGCCTGGTGCGGTTACATCTTTAATCTGGAAAAACGGATAGGCTGCTGCGTCAATGTCGTCCGTTAAATCTGAGAATACCTTAACGTAGTTGTTATCCTTTTTAAAACTTGGACGGCCCATACAAACAATACCAATGCGGTATTCTGGTGTGGGGGAAAGGCGAGAAATTTCATTCTGAACCTCCCAAAACTTGCTTCTTACCGAAGACAAAATTCCGCCAGTACTTCCGCTTATATCCACCACAAAAACAATGTCTATTGGAGAGTATCCGTTTGGCTCTGGGTCCTCACCAGCTACAGAAGTATAGCACAGCCCAAAACTCAATACCACAAGAAATATGGCTCTAAAAATCAAGTTTCAGAATGTTAGATGGATTCATTGAAAGGGCAAAAATAGTGTTTTGACTTATCCGCTTCTTCCTTACTAATTTTGTGCCATGGTTGAACTAGACTTACAAAGAGATTGGCGTGCACTGGTAGAGCGATTAGAAAATCAGTTTGGAGAGGGATTAGATCTAGATGCTATCCTGTTTCTGGTTGGTGTTCAAGAACTCGGACAAGGCTACCGGGCATTTAAAAAGCAAGAAAAAACAGACCTAATGCACATCGCTATTTGCCGATTGTTAATGCAGTATGGTTATTACGAATACATGGGAATGGACAAAGATGGTTGGCCGCATTACAAGGAACTTTCTAAGCTGCCACAGCTTAACCCAAATCAACAAAGCCTCTTAATGAAAGAGGCTCTGATTGAATATTTTAAGAATGCGGAGTTGCCGAATTAATCGTCAACGTTAACGGTTTCTTCTACCGTTTCTCCTTGTTCAAGAATAATGAAATTTTCTAAGTTGCTATAGCTGTTGTACACCACATCGTACTGAATAATGGCATCTTCAAACCAAACAAACTCTGCTTTACCATTTACATCGGTAAAAATGGTGGTGTCTATGTGTTCTGCACCTATTCTATCTAAATAAAACCGAACAATGGCCTGCACTGCCGCAACCTGTACGGTATCGCCAGAAATAATATTCACCGAGTCTTTCACCACACTAATTACAGCCTTAGCATCTTTATTCTTCTTACACGAAGAAGTGCTAACTAAAAGACCCAAGAAAAGTACTGGTATAAGGTATTTGAAGTTTTTCATATTTACTTGTTGAATAACAAAGATAGTTGAAACGAGCACTTTTTAGAAACCTATTCTACAATTGACCGTACTCAATTTGGAATGTTCTTTGATAAATGGCTGGCAATTCGTCAGCTAAAAATATCTTTGACGTTTAGTACAACATATTTTCAATATTAGAAACAATCAATAAAACAATGAAGAAGGCTACATTAATCCTATCATTCTTAGTAATTGCCGCTGGTGCTTTTGCACAGTCTGAACCAATTGTTCAAATCAG
>JBMYXX010000292.1:0-3622 GCA_049608805.1 Flavobacteriales bacterium
GATTCCGAGAATCAATCCGATAATAATCTTCCAATGTAATGCTAGGTTTTTCATAAAGGAGGCGAAACTTTAGTTCAACGGAGATAATTACATATGAACCGCGAATATCACGAATTACGAATGATATACGAATATGCGAATGCTTATCTTTAAACCATGAAAGTTACCGTTGACATTGATGACCAGTACTACGAAGAGTTTCTGGAACTTCTAAAAACGCTCGATTATGCTACCGCCAACCAACCATACGAAATTCCGCAATGGCAACAAGACATGGTAATGGAGCGTGCTGCAAAAATTGATAGCGGAGAAATGACGTTAATTGAGGTAGATGAGGCTCTAAGTCAGGTTTTTGATAAAGAATGAAGTATAAGCTTCATTTTACGCAAGCAGCAAAGTATGACTCCAAGAAAGCTCATAAATGGTATGAAGAAATTCGCAAAGGGCTTGGCGACCGATTTAGAAAAGAGCTAACGAGTGCCACCAACCACTTGAGGCAAGACCCAAGTTCAATTCAAACTCGATATAGAGACGTACGTATCATTTTCCTGAAGGTATTTCCATATGGTGTTCATTACCGTATTGTAGAAAATCAGGTTCACATTCTGGCCGTTTTGCACACAAGCCGCAAACCGAAAGCTTAAACAATTACACTTTCTTTGCGCCCATGTCAGCACTCTTAATTAAGAACATAAAACAACTCGTTCAGGTTCGAGAAAACGGGACTTCTTCCGTGAAAGGTTCGGCAATGACCGAATTACCAACAATCGATAATGCATGGATTTTGGTTAAACACGGCATCATAGAAGATTTCGGTTCGATGGAATCCTGTCCGAAAGAACCAAACGCGGTGATAGATGCAACTGGAAAGCACGTCTTGCCAGCGTGGTGCGATAGCCACACGCATTTGGTTTTTGCCGATACGCGAGAAGAAGAATTTGTCGGAAGGATTAAAGGTCTGACTTATGAACAAATTGCGGCCGCTGGAGGTGGAATTCTAAACTCAGCTAAAAAGCTTGGAGCAACATCTGAAGAAGACCTTTACCAAAGTGCTTGGAATCGCCTTAATGAGATTATGCATCTCGGAACGGGAGCTGTTGAGATAAAAAGTGGTTACGGGCTTTCGGTTGAAAACGAACTTAAAATGCTCAGAATCATCAAGAAACTAAAGGAGAATCATCCTGTAACTATTAAGGCTACATTTCTTGGTGCGCATGCCATTCCAGCCGAACACAAGCAAAATAGAGAAGAATACATCCGCTTAATCATTGAAGAAATGCTTCCTGTTATTGCAGAGGAAGGTTTGGCCGATTACATCGATGCGTTTTGCGAAACCAATTACTACACGCCAGAAGAAACTGCTTTGGTATTGGAAGCGGGAAAAAAATACGGCCTAAAGCCGAAAATTCATGTCAATCAATTTACTTCGATTGGCGGTATTCAAGTTGGAAAAGAGAACAACGCCATTTCGGTTGACCACCTAGAAGTGATGACCGAACAAGACAAGAAAGACTTGGCAGATAGTGATGTAATTCCAACGGCACTTCCCTCCTGCTCTTTCTTCCTTGGGATACCGTATGCACCAGCAAGAGAAATGATAGAAGCTGGTTTACCGCTGTGTTTGGCTACAGATTACAATCCAGGAAGTACACCAAGTGGTAACATCCCGTTTGTGCTTTCCTTAGCGTGTTTAAAGATGAAATTGCTACCCGAAGAAGCCATTAATGCCGTTACCATGAACGGTGCATGCGCCATGGAATTACAGAACGAATTCGGCTCCATCACCAAAGGGAAACGCGCCAATCTTATCATTACCAAACCGATGAATTCGGTTAATAATTTGCCATACAGTTTCGGCAGTAATCTTATTGATTCCGTTATCATTGACGGACAGCTAATACCTAAAACCTAACAGCTAATAGCTATTACATGAAACAACTTATAGAATGCGTCCCAAATATTTCTGAAGGACGAGATACAGACAAAATAAATACCATTGCATCCGTAGTTGAAACCGTTGAAGGCGTTAAGCTTTTGAACGTTGACCCAGGTGCGGCTACTAACCGAACGGTAATCACGTTTGTGGGTGAGCCAGAACCAGTTATTGAAGCCGCTTTTCTGCTCATTAAGAAAGCCGCAGAACTCATTGATATGAGTAAGCAAACGGGAGAGCACCCACGTTTTGGTGCTACAGATGTTTGCCCAATGATTCCAATTGCAAATATTACCATGGATGAGGTTGTGCCATACGCACACAAATTGGGGGAACGTGTTGGAAAGGAACTCGGAATTGCGGGTTACTTCTACGAGAATGCTTGCAAAGAAGAGAAACGAAGAAACTTAGCTACCTGCCGTGCTGGAGAGTACGAAGGATTACCTAAGAAATTGGTTGACCCAGAATGGAAACCAGATTTCGGTCCAGCTGAGTTTAACGATAGAATTAAGGGCTCTGGAGTAACCGCTATTTCTGCACGAGATTTCTTGGTGGCGTATAACGTTAATCTGAATACCACTTCTGTACGAAGAGCAAATTCAGTTGCTTTCGATTTACGGGAAAACGGAAGAACAAAGCGAAAAGGAAATCCGATTACTGGAGAAATTGTGAAGGATGCGGATGGTAATCCAATGCGCGTTCCTGGAGCACTTAAAGCGGTAAAAGGAATTGGTTGGTACATAGAGGAATACGGTATTGCTCAGATTTCGCTGAACCTTACCAACATCAGCATAACGTCTATGCATGTTGCGTTTGATACCGCTTGCCAAAAGGCTACTGCACGTGGAATTCGTGTTACGGGTTCTGAATTGGTAGGATTGGTTCCGTTGCAAGCCATGCTTGATGCTGGAAAATTCTTCCTCAGAAAGCAGAATCGTTCTGTAGGCGTTTCAGAAAGTGAACTCATTAAGATTGCCATCAAGTCTCTTGGGCTGGATGACCTTGCTCCTTTTGATGCCAACGAGCGAATTATTGAATACAAAATGCGCCAAGACGATACCGCCAAGAAATTGGTGGATATGAGCTTGGTTGCGTTTGCTGATGAAACAGCGAGTGAAAGTCCTGCTCCTGGTGGTGGTTCTATTTCTGCTTATGCAGGTGCAATGGGTGCTTCTTTGGCTACCATGGTTGCCAATTTAAGTAGCCACAAACGTGGTTGGGACGATCGTTGGGAAGAGTTTTCTGATTGGGCCGAAAAAGGCCAAGCCATTAAAGATGAGTTACTGCACTTGGTAGATGAAGACACCGTGTCTTTCAACAAGATTATGGATGCATTTGGCTTGCCAAAAGGAACGGATGCCGAGAAAGCCGCACGTTCTCAGGCTATACAAGATGCCACCAAATACGCTATTCAAATTCCGTTGCGCGTTATGGAAGTTTCGCATGGTTCTTTTGAGCTCATTAAAGCCATGGCGGAAGTTGGAAACCCAAATTCCGTGACCGATGCTGGTGTTGGTGCACTTTGCGCCCGAACAGCGGTTATTGGTGCACACCTCAATGTGAAGATTAACGCAGGCGGATTGAAAGACAAAGCCTTCTTAGAAGATGTGCTTGCCAAAGCCAAGAAATTGGAAGAAGAAGCTATCGCTTTGGAAGCTGAGGTTTTGGCGATTGTGGAGGGGAAGATTT
>JBMYXX010000293.1:0-3612 GCA_049608805.1 Flavobacteriales bacterium
ATGAATTTGCAGCTAGATTACCCAACGCCATCTGCGGAATATTAACCATCCTCGTCCTTTTCAACATTGGCAACAGGTTGATTTCCAAAAACTTCGGGTTATTGTGGGTGCTCGTTTATTTTGGCTCTTTTCTTCCTCAAACCTATTTCCGTACTGGCATAATAGACCCCTGGTTTAATCTCTTCATTTTTGCCTGCATTCATCAACTCATTTTAGCAACAAGAAAACAGGAAATTGAGAGGATAAGAATTGTTTTCTCAGCAGTACTTATTGGTTTGGCCGTTCTTACCAAAGGCCCAACCGCGTTTGCACTACTAGGAGTTTGTTGCGCCATATACTTTGTCTTATCATTTAAAAAACACCATTGGAATTTCATTGACCCACTCCTCTACTTAACAATTGTTGTGGCCGTTGGTTTCTCTTGGTTCTTTATAGAAATAGCCAGAGGCCACGGTTATGTTGTGCAAGAGTTCATAGACTACCATATCAGGCTTTTATCGCAAAGCGAAGCAGGACATGGACAACCTTTTTACTACCACCCAATTGTCCTATTACTAGGGTGTTTTCCAATGTCCCTTTTCTTCATTTTTAGTTGGTTTAACAAGGATAAACCGGGACAAAAAATCTCTCATTACCAAAAATGGATGACCATATTGTTTTGGGTAGTCTTGATTGTGTTTTCAATCGTTAAAACCAAAATCATTCATTACTCGTCTCTCACCTATTTTCCAATGTCTTTTTTGGCTGCATTCTTCATTTACGAAGCGATAAAGTCTAAAAGGAAATTTTCATCAGCCTTGCATTTTTTGATTTTGGTTTATGTTCTTTTATTCGGAACAACCTTTTTACTAGCTAGCGCGATGGAGAAAATTCAAGTTCCGTTGCTGCAGCTTTTGACTAATGATAGTTTAGCACATGGTAATTTCAGTCAATCAATCCCTGATGGTAGCATAGATTGGTTAGCCGGAGCATTGCTGCTTATTGGAGGGATTGGCGCGGTTATTTTTCTTGTTCGTGGTAAACAGAAACTAGGCGTTTTAAGCCTATTTGGCACTGGAATAGTTGCGGTATCTGTAATGCTTTTTGTACTGGCGCCAAAAATTGACAAGTACACACAATCTAGTTTATTCAGCTTTTACGAGAAGCACGCCCAAACTCACTATTTGCAGCCATTAGCCATGCATTCTTATGCTCATTTGTTCTACGGAAAACGAAATCCGCTACCGGTTAAAACTGATGACGAACCTAAATGGTTGCTCTTTGAGAAAGTTGATAAACCCGTATTCTTTATTGTTCGGGCTCACGATTTAGGAAAGACTCTGGGTTATTTTCCGCACTTAAAGGAAGTTTCTAAAAAGGGAGGATACGTTATTCTTGAACGTACTGACCCCGATTACCCCTTTTTAGGGTCTCCATAAATTTTGAATTTTGCCAATCCCCACATGTGAAGTCTGTGCATAACGGACGTTTTTAGCACGCCCAATCCGTAGGTAACACTTCTACTAAAGTTGATGGATGATGCTTCTTCGAAATATTTGGTTGGGCAGGTTACTTCGCCAATTTCAAAACCTTTCATAAAGATTTGGCTCAGCATCTGATTATCAAACACAAAGTCATCTGAATTTGCTTCAAAATCAATTGCTTCAATCACTTCTCTAGAGAACGACCTGTAGCCAGTATGGTATTCAGAAAGCTTCTGATTGATGAGAATGTTTTGCGTTAGCGTCAAAAATCTATTGGCGATGTACTTGTACATTGGCATTCCTCCAAGCAGTGCACCTTTTCCTAGAATTCTAGAACCTAAAACAACAGGATAAACATCGTTGGCAATCATGTAACTCATTGAATGTATGAGCTTTGGCGTATATTGATAATCAGGATGAAGCATAATTACAATGTCTGCACCTAATTCTAAAGCCTTACTGTAACAAGACTTTTGATTACCACCATAACCTCTGTTATTTTGATGCTTTACAATGTGCTTTATTCCTAGGTCCTTCCCCACATCAACCGTATTATCAGGACTCGCATCATCAACCAAAACAACCTCATCAACAATTTCCATAGGAATCTCGTTGTACGTGGTTTCTAACGTAGATGCCGCGTTGTATGCTGGCAATACTACAACTACTTTTTTGCCGTTTATCATCGGCTGGCAAATGTACATGATTGCCTCATAAATTAGCAGGGTCAATTGCCGCGTGTATCTTTGACTTTTGAAAACGAAGAGTAAGTGAAAAAACTACACAAATTGGTTATTGCGTCCTACATAGGGCCGTTTGTAATGACCTTCTTCGTTTCGCTTTTTATCCTTCTTATGCAGTTTTTGTGGAAGTACATTGACGACCTTGTAGGAAAAGGGCTAGAATGGCACGTAATTGCCGAATTGATGTTCTACGCATCGGCAAGTTTAGTCTCTCTTGCATTACCACTTTCCATTCTCATATCGTCTATAATGACCATGGGCTCTTTAGGAGAACACTATGAATTGGTGGCCATGAAATCTGCCGGAATTTCACTCAGGAGAGTGATGTTTCCGTTGATAATGTTCTCGCTTACAACCAGCGCGTTAGCCTTCTACTTTTCCAATAATATTTTGCCAATTGCCAACCTTAAGATGGGCACATTGCTCTATGACATTCGGCACAAAAAACCGACCATGGATTTGCGGCCAGGCATTTTCTACAAAGGGTTAGATAATTACGCTATTCGGGTTGGTCACAAGGGAGATGATGAGGTTTCCTTGTACGATTTAATGATTTATGATCACACAGAAAACAAGGGAAACAACAAGGTAATATTGGCAGATTCTGGCCGTATGGAGTTTGAAGGCGATCGCTATTTGTTGCTCACACTTCATAGCGGAATGAGTTATGAGCAACAGGATAACAGAAGCAGAGAGGAAAAAACTTACCCGCATATGCGGAGCGAGTTTCAGAAAGAAGTTATTCGGTTTGATATGTCTGAGTTCTCCTTAAGCAGAAGTAACGAAGAGATTTTTAAGGACAATTACAAAATGCAAAGCCTAGGCCAGCTCAACAATAATATAGATACGCTCAACAACAATTTGGCTCAACGGAAAGTGAACTTTTTTGAGAACATTCAGCGCAACTTTATCTCCTTAAAAACCGACACTGTCAAAGCTACAGGAGCCGACCTAACTCCGTATTCTTCGGCCCTCGAGCTGTTTGACGAGCCCAAACACACCAGAATTGTAGAAGCCGCGTTAAATATGGCCCGCAGCACACGTTCGTACACTCAGTCTGCAAGAGACGATGTAGCTGCCAGAAGCACCCGAATTAACCGCTATTGGATTGAAGTTCACCGCAAATTCACCTTATCTATTGCCTGCTTAATCCTCTTTTTTATTGGTGCTCCGCTAGGCGCAATTATTAGAAAAGGTGGCCTCGGGCTACCAACTGTTTTTGCAATTGCATTCTTCTTGGCTTACTACCTACTCTCCATTACGGGAGAAAAGTTCGCAAAAGAAGGATTATGGACAGTCTTTGAAGGCATGTGGTTATCCTCAGCCGTACTGTTACCTGTTGGCCTTTTTCTAACCTACAAAGCAACCACAGACTCTAAGCTTTTCGAATGGGATTCGTACTTAAA
>JBMYXX010000294.1:0-3589 GCA_049608805.1 Flavobacteriales bacterium
TTTCCGGTTGGCTCCACAATAAAAAAGGCCCAACCATTAATTTGGTTGGGCCTTTTTTATTGAATGAGTACCTGGTTTAGATTACCTCAAAACTTTGCTTGCTTTTGTATTCGAAGTTTTGACGAACAACCGCTACGTATGCGCCATTTTCTAAATGGCTTGTGTCTAGTTTGTTCAGACCTAAATCGAGCGTTTCTTCTAACACAATTTCTCCGATAGAGTTAAAAACAGATACGGTTACCTTTCCGGTAGCCAGCTGCTCATCTATTTCAATGTTTAATTCTGTGTTTACAATGGTTGGATAAATCTCCACGCCAGTCTCCGAAATGGGGTCGTTTGCAGAAACAGCAGTTGAAATCAGTAAAACCATTATTGCACCAAAAATCCTTCTCATTTTATCTTTCTGTTTGGGGGTGTTTGTTGGCATCGAATCTATCTCCATTACAGGTCAATGCGTTACGGATATTGGGTTGTTTTCAACAAGCAGATGTTCAATTACCTCTTGTTATGAAAACCGTGTGATTTTCTTCTCGGCATTAAGTCTCACTTTCTAACTCTACCATAATAGATGTAGGGGGCATGTATTTTTCTTTCACGATGGTGTGGATGGTAAGGCGATAGATTTTCCCGCGTGATTGTAAATCTTTAATCTTTCTAGCCATAGCACTACTAAGAATTCCCAACCTGTACGAGCCGTAGTTAACACCAAACATTAAATGCTGATTGCCAATTCCGTTAATCGCATTCAATTTTAGAATGCAACCTTTTCTTAGATGGTGATAAACAAAGGGAACATCACTACTGTCAATTCCTCCCAGAAACCCGGTTAAGGCAGTAACACCAGAATATTGAATTCTTTCGGATAGTAAGTTTGAGGTTAGGCTGTTTTTAAACTGCATAGCGGTACTTTTTTGTGGTGTTAATAGCAAGGTTTAAGTTGGTGGTTGGTTCAGATAGTTTTCTCAACCAACTTCTAACTCCATCAATAGACTGAGAGTCGTTAGAGTCAAGGTTTCTAGTAACATCTGCCAAAGAGTTCTGTACTAAGTGCTTAATGTCTTTATGAATAAAAACTGGCTTAAGGTTTAGCCATTCGTTGTTTTCTTGATGCCAAACTTGGCGGTTAAGTAAGCCTTCGTTACTGGTGAATTCTGTGAACGATTTCCAGAAAGCACGTTTGGTGAAAAACACGTTAAAATCGCTGCTTTCTGTCAGAGGTCTAGAGAAATCTGCCAAGTCAGACTCTTCTAAAAAAAGCATGCTTCCGTTTCCAACATCGGTTCTGAATATCAATCTTCTAAAACCGTCTTTTTGTACTTCTAGCACTAATTCTTTGGTGGTGTTTTCGTTGCTTTTCATGGCGTTTGTTTTAATTACATCGGTAAACCAACACCACCACACCGTAAGCTATTTACGGACCAAATTTTTCTTTCTAAAAGTTCAGTTTTTCATCATCTATAATATTTAGGAGTCTTAGTGTTTCAGTCTCATTGTTCATGTAGAGAAAGTAAGGTTGAAAACAAACAATTCGGTATTTCGCTCGGCCAACAACCGTTGCGGTTCTCATGGGTAATAGAGGTGTTTTTTAGGTTGGAGAATGCCTCAGATTAGGCTGTTGTTTTTCTGTTCTAAACAACCGTTTGATTTACCGAAGCAAATTCATACTTTTGCCGTCCGCTTTTTTGGCGGGTAATTAAACACAAACAAATATTTTATTTATGAACCAGTACGAGGCCGTTTTCATTTTAACTCCCGTTTTGTCTGAGAAGCAGATGAAGGAAGCGGTAAAGGATTACGAAAAGTTCATAAAAGCTGATGGAGGTAAAATTATCTCTTCGGAAGACTGGGGTCTGCGCAAATTGGCGTACCCTATTCAGAAGAAATCCAATGGCTTTTACAATCTTTTTGAGTTCCAAGCCAACCCTTCGCTGATTGCTGAACTTGAACTAAAATTCAAGAGAGACGAACGAGTAATCAGATTTTTAACCGTAAAAATGGACAAGTTCCATGTTGAATATGCGGTTAGCAGAAGAACAAGATTAAAGAACCCTAAACCAGCAAAAGCTTAAGGTCATGGCAGGAAAGAAAGAAGGTGAAATCAGATATCTGAACCCACCTACAGTAGAAGTAAAAAGGGAAAAGTATTGCCGTTTCCAGAAATACGGAATCAAGTTTATCGATTATAAAGATCCTGATTACTTGATGGCATTTATTAACGAGCAGGGTAAACTTCTTCCTAGAAGACTTACCGGAACTTCTTTGAAGTATCAGCGCAAGGTTGCACAAGCTGTAAAGCGTGCACGCCACATTGCTTTGATGCCGTACGTTGCTGACATGTTAAAGTAAGATAGACCATGGAAATCATACTTAAGAAAGACGTAGAATTCGTTGGATACAAGAACGATCTTGTAAAAGTTAAAAACGGATACGGAAGAAACTATCTTATCCCTAAAGGGTTAGCTGTACTTGCTACAGATAGCGCTAAAAAGGTAAGAGATGAAGATATCAAGCAACGTTCTCACAGAGAGGCTAAACTGATTGAAGAAGCAACAGCGTTGCTTACTAAAATTCAGGGAGCTGACATTAAAGTGGGCGCTAAAGCTGGAGAAGGAGACAAGATTTTCGGATCTGTTAACAGCATTCAGGTTGCAGAAGCTATTAAGACTGCAGTTGGTGTTGAAGTTGACCGAAAAAAAGTTGGTTTGAAAGAATCTACTGTCAAGTCTCTTGGAAAATACAACGCTAGCATTAGACTTCACAAAGAAGTAGAAGGCGAGTTTGAATTTGAAGTTGTAGGAGAGTAATTCTTCAACTCAACAAGATTTAGGAAAGGCGAACCAAAAGGTTCGCCTTTTTTGTTTCCCGAAGGTTTTGAGTTGTTGTTTGTCGGAGGATCTATCCACACGTTAGATGCGCAAGGCCGAATGGTGAAGAGTGAAAATGCCGCTTCAAAACATTCTCTCTTGAAGGAGTAACTGTAGGAGCCTATATGTTCAGTAGCATTGCGATTTACCGGAATGCTAAACGAGCCTCGGACAGGAAACTGTTCGAGGCTTTTTTATTCGAACCTCAAACTCTCAATCGGGTCGAGGTTAGAAGCTTTAATCGCTGGGTATATTCCAGAGATAACGCCAACCACAAAGCAAATTATTACCCCCATTGTAATCCACATCCACGGGATAATAAACCCTCCGCCAATAAAGCTTGAAACTCCGTTTCCAATCATAATCCCAAACACAATCCCGAACAATCCGCCTAAAACGGAAATAGACACGGCTTCTACCAAAAACTGAAGCCTAATAAAAGACTTGGTTGCTCCGAGCGCTTTTCGCACACCAACTTCTCTAGTTCGTTCGGTAACGGAAACGAGCATGATGTTCATCAATCCTATTGCTGCTCCCATTAGCGTTAGAATGCCAATGAAAAAACCAGCAACCTGAACCTCATACAGATTGTCAACCAGCATTTTAGAAAGGTTGTCACTACGCACAATTTCAAAGTTGTTTTCTTCTCCTGCTTTTACGCCACGTACAACTCTAAATTCTCCAGTTGCTTCGCTAATGGCGCTTTCTAAAGACACAACATTATC
>JBMYXX010000295.1:0-3565 GCA_049608805.1 Flavobacteriales bacterium
TTTACTCAACAAAAGGAGTGGGAGACAAACAGGTAAGAATTGCCTACGTTCTAAACGAAACCGACTTGAAAAAGTCGGTAAGAATTATTGAAGAAGGACTTAAGGTTTATCCGGGGTCTAGTCAATAGTCTGCGTAGTTAAAAGGGTCGCACGATTAAGGGCATTACTTGCCTTGAGACTGTCTTCTAAACCAAAGTAATAGCTTGCTAAAAGTTCATAATTCTTGGGGTCGTCTGGATGTGCTTTTATTATTTTGTCAATGAAAGCCTTGGCTTCAGGACAATTTTGCTTTTCGGCTCTACACCTATAGGTGTAGGCAATAGCCAACCGGTTGTTAATCCCGTAGTCCTGAGGGAATAATTCCAATGCCACTTTGTATTGAAAAATGGCATTGTGCCAATGGTTTCGTCTAAGCCAAAGGTCTCCATCCAACACCAAATCAGCATACTTTTTTCTTTTGATAAGATTTTGTGCTTCCAGACGAGCTATTTGAAATTCTCTTGCCTGCAAATTTGATTCTTGGATTGACTGAATCATAAAATAACCGCCAATTGCAATGAACGGTGTAAAAGCAAGCACGATTAAAATACCTCTGATTCTAGCCTCTTTCCGGTTTTGAACAATTCTACTTCTAATTTCTGCAAGCTGCGCGGGAGTGGCTGTTTTGTACGAAAGATTTTTTTCAATTGAGGCTAAGTATTCTTTCCTAACTCGAGAAAACCTTCCGCCTCGTTCAAAAATGTTGCTACGGTTTCCGAGTAAAGCCTTGTTCGACTTCAGGACAACCCGCGTATGTGACATTGAACCTTCTCCTCCCATCTAGATTACTTAGTGGCCATCACTAAGATATAAGATTTAGCGGATTTGTTTTATGAGAATAACGTATTGAATAAGGCGACTAAACATCCACCACCAACTTATAACCAACGCCTCTAATGTTGGCAATCTTGATGTTTGAGTCTCCTTCCAGTTTCTTGCGAAGCTTCGATATAAAAACGTCTAAGGTTCGCCCAACGTAATCGCCTTCATCGCCCCAAACCATTTTGAGGATGGTTTCGCGCTCCACGGTATCGTTAGTAGAATCGCAAAGCAATTGAAGTAAGTCACATTCTTTGCTGGTTAACTCAATGCTTTCGCCCTTAAACGAGAGTTCCATTTTCCGTTTGTTGAAAAGGTATTCGCCAATAGAAATGATGGCAGGGTCTGGTTCCGAAACTACCCGTTTCCTTTTCCAAACCACAAATAGTGCTAGCAACAGAAATATTGCAGAACCTCCAACAATCCATCCAAGCAATGAATCATTTTCAGCGGCTTCAAGATCACGGTTGTTAACAAATACAATTGGGTCTCCCCATTGAAAAATTGTGATGACAATTGAGTAACAATCGGAGGGCTGGATGCGCGTTCCACAAGCTAAAACGTCCTCTGCAGGAATTGGTGTAATCTCATACGAATGAACTACTCTACCTTTTTCGCAAGTTTCAAACCTTACTATATAATGCTCAGCAACATTGGTTGCTGCAATTACGCTATCTATAATTAGTGCAATGCTTTCAGGGTGGAAAGCGAATTCATTCTCAAATTGGATTTGATATTGATTCTCAGCGTTTTTCTTCACTGGAAGAACCCTTGAAGTACTGTCTCCCAAGCTGAGCAAAATCTGATGTCCAACCATCCGCATGGAAACTTCTAGGTGCTGTTTCTCTTTTTGAGATAGGGTGTCTCCATCTGCAAAACAGGTAGAATTGAGAAGAGCCAACAATAAGAAAAGCGCCAACCGATTAATCATCTTACAAAGCTACCGTCTTAATTGGCTGGTAGAAATGATTTGCACTCATTTTACAATGATTTACACTTCTTTTACGCACGAATCGTCTTCCTCATTCTACCTTCACTCAAAATCGAGAAGGATTCTCATAAAGAGATAGAAACATGAAAAAGCAGCTTTTAATTTCAGTAGTACTTCTAACCACACTTAGTTTGGTTGGCTTTGGAGTAATGAATTCAGCTCATTGCTTTAACACCCATGTTCAGGCAAATGCTGATAGCACAAAACTTATTGCTGATGTCAATTTCCTATATGATTTCGGTCCAAGATTCGACCTAACAGTTACTAAGCAAGAATTGGCGGAGGTCAGTTCAATGAAAGATTTGTATCACGAAGAATCGATTGTCGAATACATGCAGGTAGCAATTACGGTTGTTGAAAATGAAGGTCTAACCGCCAAGAGAGTAACTGGAGGAAATGAAACGTTGAACGATTCGCAACTAGATTTTTTAAAGTCATTCGACTATTCAACCAACTTTCAAATTGGTGGAAACGTAGTCAGGAAGAATGCTGAAACCGGTGAACTGGAAAACGGTTTCTCAAGACCGCACATAACGGTTGTTCCAGAGAATCAAGCCGAGTTTGAGGAAGGGCGAAATGCGTTGCTCAGTTATCTGAAAGATGGGAGCAGGGAAGCAATCTCAGAATTGAATCAGAAGAACCTACAGCCTGGGAAAATCTATTTCACCATAAGTGTAAACGGAACTATTTCTGGAGTAAAAATGCTCTTAAGCTGCGGTTATAGCTCGGTTGATGATTTGATGGTTGAGTTAATATCTAAGAACAAAGGAAGATGGCTTCCCGCTTCAAATTCTGAAGGAGAAATAGTAGAACAGGACTTGGTTTTCTCTTTCGGTGATATGGGATGCTAAATTGATGATGGATAAGAGCTTACTACTAGAAACATGAAAATGAGAGGAGTTTTAATTTCAATTAATCTGCAGTTAATCGCGCTAGTTATTGGTGGTGTTTTCATTTTTACCTGTGTTGGTCAACCAACGAATAACAAGAATGATGGCGGCTGTAAAACACGCATTCCTGGTTGTGCTCTTACCTGCGGAATGGTAGATGATAAAGACAATTTATGGTTCGCGGCAGCAGGACAAGGTTTGTATAGTTATGATGGCGAGTGCTTTACGAGTTACAAAGAAGCAGAGGCACTAAACGGGGCTAAAATATCTTCCATAACGCAAGATACGGACGGAAATATTTGGCTAGGAACTACAAACGGTTTGTGCCGCTATGATGGAAAAATATTTACCTCCATTTCAATTCCGTGGAGCGATACTTCGGGAGTTTGGTTGGATGAGGTTTATCCAATTGTTAATCCAAACGAAGTGCGCTGTTTACTGCAGGATAAGAATGGGATGTTTTGGCTCGGAACGAATGGCGCTGGCGTTTATCGGTACAACCCAAATGCTTCGGGAAAAGCAGGTGATGAGATTTTTACTCAATTTCTCTCTGAAAGAGGTAGAAAACAAACAGATGGCTTACATCACAATGTAATTGAAAGTATGATTGAAGACCAGGCTGGAAATATCTGGTTTACGTCTTTAACGCATGGCGGAGTTAGCCGTTACGATGGGAAATCGTTTAGACATTTTATGCCTGAAGATGGCTTGAGCGATGATATGGTCAGAAGCATTTTTGAAACCAGGGATGGTAATATTTGGATAGGCACAAACGGCAATAGAAAAGGTGGTTTAGATATGTACAATCCAAAGACAAATCAGTTTG
>JBMYXX010000296.1:0-3534 GCA_049608805.1 Flavobacteriales bacterium
AAGTGGTTGCGGGAGCAAGCTGTTGAGTTCATGACTGAGAACACCATGCTAAGCAAGAGCGAAGCAGAGGACGAAATTGACCGTTACATTGTTTGGCCAGGGCAAGGATGTGCGTATAAAGTAGGCCAACTAAAGTTGATGGAATTAAGGCAATTGACTCAATCTGAGCTTAAAGAAGCTTTCAGCATTAAAGAATTTCATGATGTGGTTTTGAACCAAGGAGCAATGCCGCTTGAAGTTCTAGAAAACCGAGTGAAGGACTACATTGCCCAAAAGCAAAAAGAAGACTAGCCTCTTAGCTTGTCTAGTATTTGATTCAACGTTTCAGCTTCTTCTTCGGAAATACCATTCAGCAACTTATCCATTCCGTCCATTGAGGAATCTATTCTATCAAGCAACGCCAATCCGGTATCTGTAATAAACACATCTACCAATCGCTTATCGGTGGCACAAACCTGCTTGCTTACCAAAGACTTTTTAAAGAGCCGATCAACAATTCTAGAAACATCAGACATTTTATCGAGCATTCTACTCCGAACGCAAGATGTGCTCAGCGGCTTTGGTTTGCTTCCCCGTAAAATTCTAAGCACGTTATACTGCTGGCTGGTTAAATCGTACGGCTTGAGGGTCTCCGCCAAGCTATTTCTCAACCAACCTTCAGTGTAAATGATGTTTACCATCGCTTTCTGATGTTGGCTTTTAAAACCTTTTTCCTGCTTAATATCTTCTTCAAGTCCCATGTGTGGCATCCAGTTTCACAACCCAAAGATAGGCTCAATGTTCAAACACGTAATTCAAAACTCAATGTAAATGAACAACTATTTGTTCAAAGGAACCTTCAGAATAAACGGGTTAAACACCTGTGCAATAAAAAGATTCTCTCGGTAGATAAGCCCTGTTGAAGCCGCACTCAAAACGGAGCCATTATCGAGAAAAAGTGTGTCTAATTCTTGCGTTTTTAAATCAATTGAATAAACCGCACAAGGCGATGGTTCCTCTGCATGTTTTACGTGCTTCAAAAATTTCAGAAAATCTGTATGTGCCGTTGTTATCAGTTTTCCTTTATGGAAAGTGATGTTGTCATTTCCCTTCATGGAATTCATCACCACATCTCCTTGTAACTGACCGTTGTCCTTAATTATATAAGAAACCACGGTTTTCTCTTGCGTTCCAGTAACGAAGAGCCGATTGTTTCTTACGCCAACTCCGTTAGCGTATCGAAGTTTCTCTCCTACCTGTTTCCAAGAAACTCCATCAAAATGCAGAACATAACTGCGCTTTAGAGCCATCAGCTTTTCCCATTTACTATTGATTTTACCACTATCAATAGAAACATAAATCCCACCATTACCATCTGAACAAACATCGTTTGGAGATTCAATAAGCGGATGTACTAGCTGTTCTCGAAAAACGACTTTTTCATCCATCAAATCGAAAACCAAAATACTTTGTCTTCCTGCAGGCGGAAACAAATCGGCATTCTTTTCGTGGTTAACGCAATAGAGCGTTTTGGCTTCATATACCAATGCAATGTCAATACCATGCGGCCTTAGTTGAATAGAATCTGGTAAGCCTTCAATCTTCAATTGGCTTAGTTTCTCATCTTTGACAGAATACTCATAAAATCCATTTTTAGAGTAATCTGTTGTTCTCCTTTCTGAACAAGAAATGAGTATTCTCTCCGAGCCGCTTAAAGTGTCTAACGCAATATCTTCAGGTCCTGGGCCAACTTCAATTCTTTCATAATCTCCGTTAAAAACTGGCACTTTGGCGCACGAAAAAATAGACAACGAAAACAGAAAAAGGAGAAAACGGGGCATTAAGCGTCTTCTAACGATTCAAGCATTTCAAAAAGCTGATCAATTGCTTGCTTAATATTGTTGCGCACATGGGTAATTGAACCGTCCATCATGTAGCACGGAGCAGAGATAATTCTGTTGGCTTCATCGACATTAATTTCTTTAATGGTTTTCATTTCTGCCACGGCTCCAACCTTTTCCATTCCAGCACTTATGGCATCAATTTCATAAGGCGATTGCTCTTCTGTTGTTCCAACCGTCAAATGCTCCTTTAATCCAGCACCCTCCAATGCTTTTGCAATAACCGTTGGCCCCATGCAAAGTCCCACAACTGGTTTCCCGTTTTGCACCATTTGGGTAATGAGACGTTTTACATCTTCATTAATCTCACCATCTGGGCCAGAAAAAGCCCATTTTGTAAGGTTTTTGGCTGCGCCAAATCCTCCAGGAACAACCAATGCGTCTAATTTATCTGAGCTCATTTCTGCTAAATCAGAAACTGCTCCTCTTGCAATTCTAGCCGCTTCTACCATCACATTTCGGGACTCGTCCATTTCATCTCCGGTGAGATGATTCACTACGTGATGCTGGTTGATATTTGGAGCAACGCAAACAGCTTCTCCTCTATTTTCATCAATTGCCAAGAGGGTAAAAACACTTTCGTGGATTTCTGATCCATCATAAACTCCGTTCCCGGAAAGAAGTACGCCAATTTTAAATGCCATTTAACATCGAGTTTGATTTAGGTGAAAATAATGAAAAGTGAAACCTAGTTCACTTGTTTTTCACATAAATCACCTTAATTTTTCCTCCAGCTTGTGCCCTTGCATCAATCTCAAATTGTTTAAGGGACGCAAACAGTGGAGTAAGTTTTTCAAAGCCAAAATTTCGAGAATCGAAATTGGGTTGTTTCTTGAGAATGAGCTTTCCTACATCACCCATAAAAGCCCAACCGTCTTCATCAGCGGCATCGGCAACTGAATTTTTGAGTAACCGCTGAAAATGTGGGGTTATTTTATCTACCTCGCGTTTAGTGCGTTTGCCTTTTTCTCCTTTTCCTACTGGTTCATCCTTATGCAGAATTTCTAGGTAAATGAACTTATCACAAGCTACAATGAAAGGGTTTGGCGTTTTCTTCTCGCCAATTCCGTAAACCTGCATTCCAGCTTCTCTAAGACGCGTGGCGAGTTTGGTAAAATCGCTATCGGAAGAAACCAAGCAGAACCCGTCTACTTTATCTGAATACAGAATGTCCATAGCATCAATAATCATGGCGCTATCTGTGGCATTTTTACCTGTTGTATAGCTGTATTGCTGAATGGGTGTAATAGCAGTTTCGAGTAGAACTTCCTTCCATTTGCTTACTCGAGGGTTAGTCCAATCGCCATAAATACGTTTAATGGTTGGCGTACCGTATTTGGTAATCTCTTCCATCATTTCCTGCACGTATTTAGCAGGTATGTTATCGCCATCAATAAGAACGGCCAGTTTAATATCTTTTGTCATAAATTAATTGTACTTGAATGTGTCGCAAAGATTATTCGGGCGACTAGGTTCAGTAAATGTACTCGGAATTGATTAATGCCCTGAAATTGAACTATTTATCAACTCGATAAACCTTATCACAATCACCCAATCGGTAACGGTCTTTCAAGTCAGCTCCAACATCATTGGCAACATCAATACGCTGAGCTTTAAAACCAACAGCTTCGAGTTTTGAAGGATAATCGAGCCC
>JBMYXX010000297.1:0-3522 GCA_049608805.1 Flavobacteriales bacterium
TTAGCAATTTGCTCATAGATTTTACCATGAACCTGAACTGGCTTTAACTCAACGCCATATTCCTCGCTTTTTACTTTCGAGAATTCGGCAATTTTCTCCTTAGCACGTTTTTCAAACGCAGCTTTATCTGCATCATCAAACAACTTGGTTAACGAAAACTCCTCGCTAATCACATTCAGAATATGAATTTCGCTGTTAAAAACCTTAGAAAGGCCAACGGCTTGTTCTAAGGCAACAATTGATTGTTCTGAGTAGTCCACTGGAACTAAAATTGCCCCTGGTTTGTCTTGATTATTCATAGCTTTGGATTTAGCGCGCGCAAAGTTAAGAAACGTATGGAGAGAATTGCAGAATCTGAGTTGGTATTAAACGAAAATGGTAGCATTTATCATTTAGACCTTTTACCCGAAAATATAGCAGACACAATTATTCTGGTTGGAGACCAAGGAAGAGTTCCTAAAGTGTCTAAGCATTTTGACTCTATTGAGTATTCTGGACAGAAACGAGAATTCCTTACGCATACTGGCAGACTTGGCAACAAGCGCCTTTCGGTTCTTTCTACCGGAATTGGAACAGACAATATTGATATTGTAATTAATGAGCTAGATGCTCTGGTAAACATCGACCTAAAATCTAGAACCGTTAAGGCCGAAAAGAAAAGTTTAAACCTCATTAGGCTTGGAACCAGCGGCTCCTTGCAAGAAGATTTACCTGTTGACAGCTACCTGCTTTCTACCCACGGAATTGGGTTTGATGGCGTGATGAATTACTACGATGCTGTGGCAGATGTTGAAGACACTGCGCTTACAGATGAATTTATGAAGCAAACCGAGTGGAATCCAATTTTCCCGAGACCGTATATAGTTGAGGCATCCAAGCAATTGCTAGAATTGCTGAAGGATGGCACCTTTCAGGGAATGACGGCCACTGCCAACGGTTTTTACGGACCGCAAGGCCGACAGTTAAGGTTAAAACCAACAGTGCCTGACTTGAACGAACGCTTAAACAAGTTCAGTTACAACGGCCATAGAGTAACCAACTTTGAAATGGAAACCTCCGCCCTATTTGGTCTTGGAAAAGCGCTTGGACATGAATGCGCCACCGTTTGCGCCATTATTGCCAACAGGTTTAAACGCAAATACAGCGAAAACCATGACCGAACAATTGAGGAGCTTATTGAGTTCTTATTAGGTCGATTAGCATAAATGCGAGTAGGAATTGTTTGTTATCCCACCTTTGGTGGAAGTGGCGTTGTAGCCACGGAGTTAGGTAAAGAACTTGCCTTAAAAGGGCATGACGTCCATTTTATAACCTACGATTTACCCGTACGGTTTGACCAGTTTCTTTCAAACCTCCACCATCACGAAGTTCGCGTAAGCGATTATCCGCTTTTTGATTATCAGCCTTACGAATTGGTTTTGGCAAGCCGAATGGTGGATGTGGTTAAGCACGAAAAGTTGGATTTACTGCATGTGCATTACGCCATTCCGCATGCATCTGCGGCATTTATGGCCAGAGAAATTTTAAAGTCTCAAGGCATTCAAATTCCGTTTGTAACCACCCTACACGGAACAGACATTACACTTGTTGGTAAAGACGCTTCTTTTGAACCCGTAATTACGTTTGCCATTAACCAATCAGATGCTGTTACAGCGGTTTCTGAAAGCCTTCGGGCAGATACGTTCGAGCATTTTGGTGTAAACCGAGAGGTTGAGGTAATTCCCAACTTCATTGATCTTGAGCGATATGAAGGTTGCGTGACAGAAGGCGTTGTAAAGGCGTTTGCGCCTAATGGCGAAAAAATCCTTTTTCATGCTTCTAACTTCAGACCCGTTAAGCGCGTTGAAGACGTAGTTCGTGTTTTTTCTAAAGTAAAAGAAGAAATTCCGTGTAAACTTCTCTTGGCTGGAGATGGCCCAGAAAGACAAAAAATTGAAGCCCTTTGCAGAGAACTTGGAACCTGCGATGACGTTCACTTTTTAGGAAAACTTAAAAACATTGAAGAAGTATATTCTGTGGCAGATGCATTCTTGCTCACCTCAGAAACCGAAAGCTTCGGACTAGCCGCTTTGGAAGCAATGGCTTCTAGCGTTCCAGTAATTTCTACCAACACAGGAGGTATTCCAGAGATAAATGTTCATGGCGAAACGGGCTTTTTAAGCAATGTTGGAGATTATGAAGACATGGCTAAAAACACACTTAAGCTGCTTACCGACAATGAGAAAATGAAGCAGTTTAAAAGACAAGCCTTACAACGAGCAAAGCTTTTTAGCAAGGTGAATGTAATTCCTACCTACGAGCAGCTTTACAAAAGCGTTTTACAGAAGGCCAAGTAGAGCCATCGAATATAGGCTTAGCTCAGAAAGGCAAACCAAAGGAGCCTAACTCCAAACCCAACCATTACAACACCAATTACTTGGTAAGCTCTGATTAGAAACTTAGGCTGAATGAGTTTCTTAATCTTGTGAGCAAAAACAACTTTGGTGCTATCCGTTAGGATAATAGCAAGCAAAGAAGCGCCTAAGAAAATCCAAAGGTCTTCTCCAGAGCCATGCCTCTCCTGCCCTGCTCCAATCACAGCAATCCAAACCAAGAAAACGAAAGGGTTAACAAAATTGACCAAGAAACCCTTGGCGAAATAAGTGGTGTAATCTCCAGCTTTTAGCTTCAAGTCCTTATCCACGTTTACATCTGGCTTTATTAAATATTTAAGGCCAATCCCAAACAAGATTATGCTGCCGGCAATTGCCAACCAATGCTGATTTAACGGGTTTTCGAAAAACGGAATGGCCCCAAAAGAGCATAAAGCAACACAAACAACATCGCTAATAAAGATGCCGAGAGCCACCATCAATCCGGCCCAATAGCCATAGCTAAGCGCACTCTTCAGTAAGGTGAAGAAAACCGGGCCGATGAAAACAATCATCCCCAGCCCAACAAGAAAGCCTTCAATAAAAGCCATTCGACTAAATTAACCTTTCGGCTTGTCCTTAAAAGGTCTGCGTTGCGTCCATTCCTTAGGTCTTAGGTTTTGTAAGAACCTCTTTACAATAGAATTGGTAATGCTGTTTACGTGTTTTGCCAACAACTGATATTGCTCTGGCTCCGCGCCCATAGTACTCTTAATTTCCATTGCCGTTCTGGCCAAATCAATAGACTTGGCGCCATCTTTAATGGAATCATGCAACAAGCAGTAAAGCATGTTTTGGTACAAGGCACAATCTTTATTGTAATCGTAATTAAGGCCAACAAAGCTGGCGTAATTCTGACCATCGCCTTTTAAGTAAGAGTAGAATCCAATCAGCTTTTCATCATCAAAATAACCTTTGATTACAAAGCGGTCTTTAAGCGCTGTTTTAAGGTCGATGAAATAATTTGGGTCTATGCTAACCATGTGAAAGTCTGCGCCTGCCTCCACGTTTTTAAACAACTGCATAATGGTGTCATTATGTTGCTGAATTAAATCGGCATTAAGCTCTTTTCTGGCCAGATGGTCTTGCTTTTTAATGGCAGATTTTGCCC
>JBMYXX010000298.1:0-3519 GCA_049608805.1 Flavobacteriales bacterium
ATTAGCCGAGCAATATATAAGCTGCTGAATGGTGATGCTTCGACTTAGCTCGGAACAGGTCCGATATTCACATTCGGAAGTCGTGGAAAGATGGAGACTATGTGAGAGATGTCCTTCGTTTCTCAGAAAGGGTAAATTCACAGTTGACCAAATACCGATAATTGAAAAAACTATTTCTACTTCTTGTTGTGGCTTGTAGCAGTTTACTAGCATCCGCTCAAACCAACTTAGACTCGCTATACACGGTTTGGCAAGACGAAGGTCGGAGTGATTCATTGCGTACCAAAGCCTTTAAAAGGTATATCCGAAAGGGTGCCCTCAAATCAAACCTAGATTCGGCAATACGCTTGGCGCAAGAACTGGTTGACTTCGGTAACCAGCGAAACTTCGATTTGGCTACATCAGAAGGTTACAAACTCATTGGCCGCAGTTTTGACGAAAAGAATAACTACTCCAAAGCTGTAGAAAATTACAATCGTGCATTGGTCATAGACAAAAATGCAGGACGTGAAAATCTCAATGCAAACCTTATGAATACCATGGGGCTTTTGTATGGGTCTTTAGGAAATCAGACACGAGAACTGGAGTACTATGTGAAGGGATTGAGGATCAGTCAGGAGATGAATGATAAGCCAACCATGGAAATGTGTGTTTCCAATATTGGGTCGGTTTATCTTGCATTAGGTAACTATTCCCGTGCGTTGGAATATTTTGAAAGAGGATTGCAGCTGGAGAAGGAAATGGGGGATAGCACGGGTTACGCTTGGTCTCTCAATCTGATTGCAGATGTTTTTAGACAACAGAACGATTATAATCGAGCGTTGGAATATTCCATCCGATCCTTAGAAATACATAGAAGTTTGGATTTTGAAGATGGGATGGTGGAAAGCTTCTTTTCTATTGGCTGCATATATAAGGAGTTGAAAAACTATTCATTGGCACTAGACAATTTTAACAGCGCCTTGAAGCTAAATGAGGAGGTTGGAGATTCAGAACTTACGGTGAAAACCCTGAATAAGATTGGGAACATTTACAGAGAGCAGGGAGACTATCCAGAAGCAATGAAGGTTTGCAGCCAGAGTGAAGAATTGGCTACCGACCTCAATCTGTTGATACAGCAAAGAGATGCATGCGAATGCCTGTATCTGACCCATCAATCGTTAAAAGATGATAAGTACGCGTTGAAATACCTGCAGCGCCTATTGGCCATTGAGGACAGCTTGAACACTCAGGAGACGAACAACAGCTTGCAGCAAATGGAGATTGCAAAGCAAGTGTTGCAGGATAGCATAGCCGCTGTAGAGAGCAAACGTTTGGCCGAAGAAGCTCACAAGGAAGAAGTAAGGCAGAAGAATAGAACGCGGAACATTTTTGCGGGCATAGGCTTTTTTGCGCTACTACTGGCAGGTGGATTTTACTGGAGATGGATGTACGTAACCAGATCCAAGGCCGAATTGCAACTTGAGAAAGACCGATCGGAGAATTTACTGTTGAATATTCTTCCCGAAGAGATTGCGGAAGAACTAAAAGCGAAGGGCAAAGCAGATGCTAGAGACTTTGATGTGGTTTCAATTCTATTTACCGATTTCAAGGGTTTTACAGAAGCTTCGGCAAAGCTAAGTGCGAGCGAGTTGGTCAAAGAGATCAATACGTGCTTTGAAGCTTTTGATGGTATCATGGACAAATACGGCATCGAAAAGATAAAGACCATTGGAGATGCCTACATGGCTGCTGGCGGTTTGCCCGTTCCAACCGATGAATCAGTGAAGAATACCGTGCTTGCCGCATTGGAAATGCAGGACTTCATTCAAGAACGAAAAGCAACACTGGATGCAGAAGGAAAGCCAAGTTTTGAAATGCGAGTTGGCGTTCACACCGGCCCAGTGGTAGCAGGAATTGTGGGTGTAAAGAAATTCCAATACGACATTTGGGGAGATACTGTAAACACCGCAAGCCGCATGGAATCGTCTGGTGAAGTAGGCAAGGTCAACATCAGCGAAGAGACTTACGAATTGCTAAAAAACGACCCAGCTTTCACCTTCGAAAGCCGTGGTAAGGTTGAAGCCAAAGGCAAGGGAGAAATGGAAATGTACTTCGTGAAATCAACTCCCTGATTTAGAATTTCCATACACAAAAAAATGCCTTTAACACTTCGTTAACAGCTTGGCGAAAAGAGGAATATTACTTTCGGAACGTTATTTGAAATAAAACCAAAAACAATAAATTAAAATCATCATGAAAAAAGTAATGCTACTTATGGCAATGGTTGTTGGATCATTCGCTTACGTTTCTGCACAAGTTGCTGGACCACAAATTCAGTTCGAAAAAATTGAGCACGATTACGGTACAATTGATCAAGGAGGAAACGGAAAAACAGAGTTCGTTTTTTCTAACACCGGTACAGAACCATTGATTATTTCTAAGGCAAAAGGATCTTGCGGATGTACTGTTCCTACTTGGCCAAAAGAGCCAATTGCTCCAGGTGCTAAAGCTTCTATCGAAGTTAAGTATGACACTAAGCGTGTTGGGCCTATCAGCAAGTCTGTAACAATTACTTCTAACTCAGTAGATCAGAGCACAGCTCTTTTGAAAATTAAAGGAACTGTTAAGGCTGTAGCTACAGAAGAGTCTATGCCAGCAAGCAAGACTATTGAAGGAGCAACTCCAGTTTCTGAATAAGAAAAACGGTTGCCATTGCGTGAAAAGTCCCGATAATTGTCGGGACTTTTTTTATGCTCAAAAATTAGAGATGCCAAGACTATCAAACAAGGGGCAACAAATGCCCGAATCGCCAATAAGAAAGCTGGTTCCGTTTGCAACAGCCGCTAAAGCCGCAGGCAAAAAGGTGTTCCATTTAAACATCGGACAGCCAGATATAGAAACGCCAGAAGTAGCTCTAAACGCTGTTAAGAACCTCGATAAAACTGTAATAGAATACAGTAATTCTGAAGGCTACGCCAGCTATCGCGAGGGTTTGGCTAAATACTATCAAGGTGCCGGAATTGATATTACGGCTAAAGATGTGATGGTAACAACGGGTGGTTCAGAAGCATTGATTTTTGGGTTTATGACTTGTCTTGATCCAGGTGACGAGATTATTATTCCTGAGCCATTCTACGCTAATTACAATGGTTTTGCCACCATGGCTGGAATGTCAGTTAAACCGATTACAGCCAAAATTGAAGATGGTTTTGCGCTACCTCCAATCGAAGAATTTGAGAAGCAGATTTCGCCAAAAACCAAGGCTATTTTAATCTGTAATCCAGGAAATCCAACTGGTAGCTTATACAGTAAAGAAAGCTTAGAGGCTTTAGCCGAGCTGGTTAAAAAGCACGATTTATTCCTTTTTTCAGATGAAGTTTACCGCGAGTTCTGCTATGATGGTGCCAAGCCATTTTCTGCCATGAACCTTAAAGGTTTAGAACAAAATGTGGTGATTGTTGATAGCGTGAGTAAGCGCTACAGCATGTGCGGAGCTAGAGTGGGAGCAATGGTTTCTCGGAATGAAGAATTGATGAC
>JBMYXX010000299.1:0-3517 GCA_049608805.1 Flavobacteriales bacterium
GTTCAGATTCATCACATTTCTCCAGTAAATAAAGGCGAAGCAGTTTTTGCTTGTGCCGCACAAGATGTTGCGCTAATTGGTAAAGCATTCTTAACTGGAAAGTACGATGCTTCTAGAATTGTTGCCTTGGTTGGTTCATCTGTAAATGCACCTAAGTATTACAGAACAATTCAAGGATCTCTTATTAGCACGCTAACTGCCGATGTAACTGGAGACAACAACAGACTTATTTCCGGTAACATCCTTACAGGAGAAAAAGTGGAAGCAGATGGCTACCTCGGATTCTTCCATAAAGAGGTTACTGCAATTGAAGAAGGAAACAGAGCAAAATTCTTCGTTACAGAAGGTTGGGCAGGTCCAGGTTTCGGAAAGCATTCTGTAAATAGGTCTTATTTCTCTTGGTTAATGCCAAGCAAGAAGTATGAACTAGATACCAACACCAACGGAGAGCCAAGAGCTTTGGTTGTAACTGGTGAATACGAGAATGTGTTTCCGATGGATATTTATCCTCAGCATTTGCTTAAAGCCATTATGATTGGTGATATAGAACTAATGGAAAACCTTGGAATTTATGAGGTTGACGATGAGGATTTCGCGCTTTGCGAATACGTGTGTACGTCTAAAACGGCTGTACAGCAGATAGTTAGAGAAGGGCTTGAGCTCATTGAACAAGAATGCGGTTAAACGATAAGGCACAATGAAGTTTTTACACACAGCCTTCCAAAACATGAAAGCTCCTTTTGAGAAAGGGGGCAAGTTTGAGAAGTACAACAAGGTTCTTCACGGAATTGATGCTTTTGAGACTTTGATGTTTACTCCGGAAGAGGTAACTCACACAGGAGCGCACATTAGAGATGGTATCGATTTGAAGAGAACCATGTCCACGGTTATTCTAGCAATGGTTCCATGTCTTCTTTTTGGAATGTACAATGCTGGTTTTCAGCATTTCCGAGAATTAGGTCAATTGGCCGATGCTTCTTTCATGGATATGTTTTCAATTGGATTAATTAAAGTTCTTCCTATTGTAATTGTTTCCTACGGAGTTGGACTCGGTATTGAGTTCGGATTCGCCATGTATAAGGGACATTCTATAGAAGAAGGATACTTGGTTACAGGGATGCTTATTCCATTAATTGTTCCTGTAGATATTCCACTTTGGATGCTTGCTATTGCGGTTGCGTTTGCAGTTGTATTTGGCAAGGAAGTTTTCGGTGGAACAGGAATGAATATTCTGAATGTAGCGCTTACGGCAAGAGCATTTTTGTTCTTCGCTTATCCGACATTCATGTCTGGAGACAAGATTTGGGTACATGAAGGATTAACAAACGATGCTATTTCTGGAGCAACAATTCTTGGCGATTTAGCGGGTATGAAAGAAGGACTGCAAAGCCTTCGGTTTACCATGGATGATATGCTCTTTGGGTTCATTCCGGGTTCAATTGGTGAGACATCGTTGATTGCAATTTTAATAGGAGCGGCAATCTTAATTATTACAGGAATTGGTAGCTGGAGAGTAATGCTTTCTGCTGTTGCTGGTGGTGCTGTAATGGGATTGATTTTCAATGCATTCGGTGCAAACGGTTTAATGGAATTTCCATGGTACCAGCACATGATGGTTGGAGGATTTGCTTTTGGAGTTGTGTTTATGGCAACTGACCCAGTAACCGCGGCTCAAACAAACACAGGTAAATGGGTTTACGGTTTCCTTATCGGAATTCTAGCCATTATGATACGTGTGTTTAACCCAGCGTATCCTGAAGGAATTATGCTTGCCATTCTTTTTATGAATGTAATGGCACCGTTGATTGACCATTACGTGGTTGAAGCCAACATCAAGAGGAGATTGAAGAGACTAACAGTTAAAACTGCGTAATTATGGCGGTTGATGTAAATAGCAATAAGTACACATTCATTTTTGCGGCAGTAATGGTTGTTGTAGTTGCAACAGTTCTTGCACTTGCGGCAGAAAGCCTAAAGCCAATGCAAAAGGCGAATGTGGCCAACGAGAAAAGACAGAATATTCTTCAGTCTGTAGGTATTAAGGCAGAAGCTTCTGAAGCAGAAGCCATGTACGAAAAGTACAAGCAAGAAGAGCTTATTCTTGATGCTTACGGAAAGCGAAAAGAGAACGCAACGCGTGCTCCGTTTGATGTAAACATGCTTAAAGATTACAAAGCAGGTCTGAGCAACATCTACAAGCTTTACAAGTCTGGTAATGGTTCTGTTTCTCTAGAAGACACTAGAGCTAGTCTTGCCGCTTGGGGAGAAGGTGGAGTAGGAGCAGATTTTCCTTTGTATGTAATTAAGAATGATGCAGGAGAAACTTCTTACATCGTTCCGATGATGGGAACAGGACTTTGGGGACCGGTTTGGGGTTATTTAGCAATTGCTGAAGACGGTTCAACTGTTACTGGAGCAATGTTCGACCACAAATCTGAAACACCTGGCTTAGGTGCTGAGATTAAGGAAGCAGGTTTTCAGGTTCCTTTCCAAGGAAAGCAGATTTTTATGGAAAGCGGAGAACTTAAAGGTGTGATTGCTAAGAAAGGCGGAGCACAACCTGATGATCCACACGGAGTTGATGCCATTTCTGGAGGAACAATTACCTCAAACGGTGTGAACGAAATGATTTACAGAACATTGAAGATTTACGAACCGTTCTTCTTAGAATTAAGAGGCGGAGCAAGTAAAACTGAAATGGTCGAAGAAGTAATTGAAATGGTAGCCGATTCTTTGATGACAGCACCAACAGATAGCCTTGTAGTTGATAGCACCAAGATAGACTAAGTCATGAGCGAAGCAACAGCAGAAGTAGTAGAAGTTAAGGAGCCAAGCGAGCCACTATTCTCTAAGAAGAATAGAGCGCTTTTGTCTAATCCTATGGATGATGACAACCCAATTACGGTTCAAGTTTTGGGAATTTGTTCGGCACTAGCCATTACGGTACAGTTAAAACAAGCGGTGGTAATGACCATGGCTGTAATGTTTGTACTGGCCGCTGGTAACGTAATTGTTTCGTTAATGCGAAACTTGATTCCAAACCGAATTAGAATCATTGTTCAGCTTGTAATTGTAGCGGCTTTGGTAATCTTGGTTGACCAAGTTCTTAAAGCATACGTTTACGATGTAAGTAAGGCGCTTAGTGTATTTGTTGGTTTGATTATTACCAACTGTATCATCATGGGACGTTTAGAGGCATTTGCCCTTGGTAACAAACCTTGGCCAGCATTTTTAGACGGACTTGGAAACGCAACAGCTTACGGAGTAATCTTGATTATCGTATCGTTCTTTAGAGAGCTTTTCGGTTCTGGAAAACTTTGGGGTTACCCAGTACTAGGAAACAAAGTTGGATCGCTTGATTCTGCTGGTGAACTAGTAACTGAAGCAACAGGGTTGTACGCAATTGGCTACGTAGATAATGGTTTGATGATTTTGCCTCCGATGGCATTGATTACCGTTGGAGCAATTATCTGGGTACAGCGTGCGCGTAACACCAAATTGGTAGAAGCTTAATTCC
>JBMYXX010000300.1:0-3513 GCA_049608805.1 Flavobacteriales bacterium
CTCGTCCAAACAATAGCCCGATGAGCTTTCTACATGTTTATTCTCAACTTAATTGTCGGAAACGGAAAGGCAAGAGACAACCTAATCCACTTCTTATCCTCTGAAATTTTCGTCCGTAGGCCGAGAAAACCCTTAGCTTATTCTTACCTGGTGATGCCTCATTAGTTGCACTGTAAGACGCTGTTGCAACCGAGACAGCTGCTGCTTAAGTCTAACTTAAGCTGCTAGCGCGAAGTTATTTTCGCCTAGTATAGTTTGGAAAATTTGGTTACGGATGATCATTCCAACACCCGACATGCTTACTACACCAACCTTACTGCTGTCAAAACCGGTCGGCCCCATAAATAAAGAACAGCACAAAGGTAGTTCATCAAAGTTCAACACATTCTATACCAAGCCATAAAACTGGAATTATTGTCAGATGGGCGTTTCCGCCTGAGGCGGACTGGGCTTCCCGACAACTATCGGGACGCTTTATCCACGCCAAGGCGTGGGATACCGCTACAACTGCAAAGCACCTCACGAACTTGTTCGTAATCCCAAACGCAATCGCTCTTTCAATCCTCAGTTCGGAAATCCTAAATTCGCGGCATGAAAATTGGCATCATAAAAGAAGGCAAAACGCCACCAGACAAAAGAGTTGGATTAATACCATCGCATTGTGCTCATCTCAAGCAAACATATCCAGATTTAGAAATTAGAGTTCAACGAAGCCCTATTCGTTGTTTTCAAGATGAAGAATACGCTACCGCAGGAATTGAACTGGTAGATAACGTCAACGATTGCGATGTCATTTTCGGAGTAAAAGAAGTAAAGCACCAAATGCTTGCCGATGGCAAAACCATGCTTTTCTTCTCGCATACCATCAAAAAACAGCCCTACAACCGAGAGCTACTTCAGGAAGTTCTCAAGAGAAAAATCCGATTAATAGATTACGAAACACTCACCTACCCTAACGGAGCAAGAGTTTTAGGATTTGGCAGATATGCCGGAATTGTAGGTGCGTACAACGCCCTCATCGCCCACGGCAAACGCTACAACTCTTTCGAGTTAAAACCAGCCTTTCAATGTGAAGACATGAAAGAAATGGGCCGCGAAATGGAGAAAGTTGAACTTGACAATGCCAAAATCATCATTTCAGGAGGCGGAAAAGTGGCTAACGGAGCCAAAGAAACATTGAATACCGCTGGCATTAAAGAAGTTTCTATTCCAGAGTTCTTGAACGAAACATTTGCTGAACCAGTTTACTGCAACGCAGATATTCTAGATTATCATGAAAAAGACGGTAAAGCGCCAGCCAATTTTGGCGAATTCGTGAAAGACAGCACCGTTTGGGAGAACACGTTTTCCAAATTCACTAAAGTGGCAGACATCTTTATTTCAGCACACTTTTGGGACAACAAATCAGCTCACTTTTTCACAGAAGAAGATGTGAAGTCAGACAATTTCAAAGTCAAGGTAATTGCAGATATTACTTGTGACATAAAAGGTTCTGTACCCACAACGCTTCGTCCGTCAACCATCGCTGACCCCATTTACGGTTACGATAAAACGACTGGCGAAGAGGCAGATGCTTACGCTGAAAACAGCATCACTATAATGGCGGTAGATAATCTTCCTTGCGAAGTTCCTAAAGATGCTTCAGAAGGATTTGGTCAAGATTTAATTGAAAAAATCATCCCGCTGTTCCTTGGTGAAGACTCCGAGAAAATATTGGAAAGAGCCACCATCGCCCAAAATGGGCAACTAACTACGTATTTCAGTTACTTACAGGATTACGCTGACGGAAAGGACGTTTAACTGCCACCATTTTAAAGCAGAAAATCCGAAACCAGCTTGTGCCAGTTTCGGATTTTCTGTTTTAACGTTTCGTGCTTTAAGAAACTTAATTCATTACAATTTGTAATCCATCAACCATTGTTGAAGAATCCTTAACCTCAACAGCTTTGCTGTAGGCAAGCACCTTATCAACTACAGACTGATCTGGCGAAAACGAAGTTCCTTCAAACTCCTCGGAGAGGAAATTGACCAGTTGGGTTTGGTGCAACAACTCACAAGGCTCGTGCGCAGTGAGAGCGGCAGTTTGGGTTAGTAAATCTGTTGGGAGAGTAAAAGTTTTTGACATATCTGTTTGTTTGGTATGTCATTAATACGCCACTGTTTCGGATATATTGTATGGCACAAAAAAAACGTCCCGATTTCTCGAGACGCTTTTCAAATTTGTGCTTAAAATGGGACTAAGCCACCAATTTAATTTTATGCTCTTCCATCAACGCTCTAAGGTTAATTAGCGCATAACGCATTCTTCCTAAAGCGGTATTAATGCTCACTTCTGTAGCCCATGCAATTTCTTTGAAAGGCATTTTGGCATAAACTCGCATTAACAGAACTTCTTTCTGGTCTTCTGGTAGCAAGGCCACCAATTTTCTCAAATCAGAATGAATTGTTTCCTGAACAAGCTCTTCTTCTCTGTTCATCTCATCACTTCCAATTACAGAGAACACATCAAACTCATCCGTAGAGTGTTGCATGCGCATTTTCTTTTGCTGTCGGAAATGGTCGATGACCAAATTATGGGCAATTCTTAGCATCCATGGTCGGAATTTGCCTTCCTCCAGGTATTTTCCAGATTTCAGTGTCTTAATCACCTTTACTAAGGTGTCTTGGAAAAAATCTTGGGCGAGATTTCGATCCTTCAATAGAAGGACTAAGTAGGTGAATAATCTGTCTTTATGACGGCTCACCAACTCTTCAAAACAAATCTCGTCTCCTTGAACGTACAATCTGATCAGTTCCTGATCACTTAGGGCAGATACTCGCATAGCTTCACTCTTTAAGTTAGACTTAGTTTAAAAAATCTTGTAGAGTAAAGTTTTTCTTATGCGCTTACTTTTTGGTTAATGCCTGTGGCCGACATCATACGTTAACGGCCCTATTTTTTATTTATTGTGCAACAACTAAAAATATTTTTTACTGTTGACTGAGACAAATATTAGAAGATTAATCGGAACACGGTTTGTCTAATGATAAATTTGCAACCCTTTTAACATTAATTGCAACAATGCCCAGATCGGAAGCCCCTAATCCTAAGCACAATATCATCATAAAAGGTGCCAGGCTTCACAATCTGAAAAATATTGACCTCGTTCTTCCACACAAGAAGTTAATTGTGGTTACGGGGCTCTCTGGCTCAGGAAAATCTACACTTGCGTTTGATACACTTTATGCTGAAGGTCAAAGACGTTATATAGAAAGTCTTTCGGCCTATGCGCGCCAGTTTTTGGGTAAGATTGATAAACCTGAGGTAGATTCAATTCTAGGCGTTTCCCCTGCTATCGCGATAAATCAAAAGGTAAAAACAAGTAATCCGCGTTCTACGGTTGGAACAACAACCGAAATTTACGACTACCTCAAACTGCTTTACGCTCGAATTGGAAAAACCTTCTCACCTATTTCTGGGAAAGAAGTTAATAGACATACAATTGACAGCATTGCAGAGTTCATTCTAAAACT
>JBMYXX010000301.1:0-3503 GCA_049608805.1 Flavobacteriales bacterium
GCAAACGGCTTCGTCTGCATATCTAACATGCATTGCGTTCCTATCCGCTTCAGAAAAAACAGCTACTGTTTTAATACCCATTTCTTTAGCAGAACGCATTATGCGTAGTGCAATCTCTCCCCTATTTGCAACCAGTATTTTTTCCATTCAATCTATTTAAGCTTGCCAAAAATAGCAATCGCCTAAATTGGATTTGAGGTAAAGAACACCAATTGTTTAACGGGTTTAGTGGAAAGAAAGAAGAGGAATGTTTGAATGCATTACCATTGATTTGGTGTTCCCAAGGCCAAAAAGCCTTGAGAACAAGTCGTTTTTACGAGAAATCATAGCTAACATATCAACGGGGTTATCTTCCATAAACTTGTTAATGCCGCTGTTAATGTCTTTGTCTTCAATAAAATGAACACTATGACTAACGCCTTCAAAAGTTGCGATGGGGTGCGTGTTTACGTCAGGATTGCTTCCTACATGAGCTAATTCCCCTTCCCCAACTATATTGAGAATTAGAACCTCGGCTTGTGCATTATTTGCAATAGTTACCAACTCTTCAGGCAGAATTCCATCAGACAAACATTGGTCATCGGCCGCAAACAAAATTCTCTTTGGTGTGGTAGTAGAAACCGCATCAGGGATAGCTAAAACTGGGCAATCTACATCAGACAAAACATTGGACGCTACACTTCCAATTAAGAGCTCTTTTAATCCGCTAGCTCCTTTTGTTCCCATAACCACAACATCAGCATTTTTCGAAGCCTGTTTAATTGCCGAATTAGGAGAACCCAGCAACGATTTCATCTCAATTCTATCAGATAACTCAGGGTGTTTCTCTAATAGTCTTGTCTGTTCAGCTTCCAATTGAGTAATAGACTCTTTCTTCAATACATCAGATATTGAGATTAGCATCGTTGCGCCAGAAGTTGGTATTTCATACGAGTTAAGAAGAATAAAAGTTGAATCGTTTGAGTACAAACGAAAAGCATATTCGGCAGCCTTCATAGCGTTGTCCGAAAAGTCTGTTGGGATAAGAATGTTCTTCATGGTAGAAATGTTTACTCCAAAAAAATGGAGTAATTGATAAAAATCCACTGAGTGCCATCAAGCCCTAAGCTGACGAAAATCAAACAATCTGCTAAAGCAAAAGCGAAACTAGATTCCGCAAGAATGTCATCTAACGGCCTAAAATCCCACTATTTGCTAATGTATATTCGCAGAACATTCGGATAACCAAACCGTTAATTAGTCCGAATTGAACCATACTAAATGAAAAAAATCTCACTCTCATTATCTGCATTTGTGCTCATTCTTGGAACTGCAGTACAAACAAGTGCGCAGCATTTTTCTTGCGACACACATGAACGAACCGAGGCAATTCTTGCTCAGCATCCTGAAAAACGTGCTGAATTGGAGCAACTCGAACGTGAAACACTAGAATATACTGAGGCAAACTACGGTACTCGTGCGGGTGCAGAAGTACGAGTAATCCCTACAGTTATTCATGTTGTGCACGATAACGGTTCTGAAAATCTATCTAAAGCAGCCATATTGTCCGCATTAGAATCTGTTAATGAGGAGTTAAGAGCACAAAACGGCAACCTTAGCTCCATTGTTGCACCATTCTCAAGTATTATTGGAGACCCTAGATTTGAGCTTCGTTTAGCCAAAATCGATTACCAAGGAAACTGTACCGATGGTATTACCAGAACGGTTTCTAACCAAACTTACTCGGCAGACGAAGACGTTAAAGACTTAGTAAACTGGAACGACAACAGCCGAAGATATCTTCAGGTTTGGGTTGTAAACACCGTAGGAAGTGGTGCTGGCGGATATACTTATTTGCCAGGAACTGTTAATGCTCGTAGAAACGGAATTATTCTAAGAGCGGCACAATTCCAAAGCAGCCTTACACACGAGTTTGGGCATTGGATGAACTTGAGCCACGTTTGGGGAGGTTCCAACGATAATGCAAACCCTAGTAATTGTAATGGTGATGATGGCGTTTCAGACACACCAAACACCATTGGTACTGAGAGTGGTTGCAACACAAACCAAATGACTTGTGGTAGCCTAGACAACGTTCAAAACCACATGGATTACTCCGCTTGTGGAAGAATGTTTACAGAAGGCCAAGCGCTTCGAATGCAGTTTGCGGCCGGTTCATCAACAGGCGGAAGAAGCACTTACTCTGGTTCTTCAAACCGATCTGCAACAGGAACCAGCGATGGCTTCACAAATGTTTGTACACCAAACGTTGAATTCTTTTTGGACAACAACTTGGGCTGCGAAGGAATTGAGGTTGAATTTGAAGATAACTCTTGGGGTGCTGATGAAGACCCTAGTTGGGTTTGGAGCTGGTCTTTTCCTGGAGGAACACCATCTACAAGCAACGAGCAAAACCCAACTGTTACCTATAACTCGGCAGGAACCTACAATGTTTCTTTAACCATTACTACAGATGCTGGTTCTGAGACAGAAACTGTGAATGATGCAGTTGTGGTTACCCAATTAGGTGGTGGAATTACTGGTTCTTGGACAGAAGGAATGGAAGATTCTAGTTTCCCTAATAATTCTACTCCTGGAGAAGAATGGACAATTGAATCTCCTGGCGGGTTAACATGGCAGCGTAGTTCTACCGCTGCTTTTACAGGAAGTGCTTCTGCTAGAATTAACCTAAGAAGCATTACGGAAGGGAACATTAATAACTTGATTAGCCCACCAATTGACATGACTGACATTGAATCTTCTGATGCGGAAATGACTTTCAGATTGGCGCATTCTAACAGAACTGGGACCAGCCACAGTGAGCGATTGAGAGTTTATGCTTCTAAAAACTGCGGAGAAACTTGGACCATCCGTTATACAGAAACTGGTGACAACTTAAATACAGCCGGAGGATTGGTTTCAAGCACGTTTGTGCCAGACGCAAGCGACTGGAGAGAGGAAGACGTATCTCTAGCAACAATGGCCGGAGAACCGCACGTACTTGTGCGCTTTGAAGCATTAAGCGATAGACAGAGTTACTTATATATCGATGACATTAACATCAACCCAAATGCACCTAACGTAGGAATTGAAGAAGTTGGCATTTTCACAGATGTTGCTGTTTATCCTAATCCAATTGATGGAAGCAGTCAGCTAGTTCTTGATATTGCGGAGCAAGCTGAAACACAGATTGTTCTTAGAAATGTGATGGGACAAGAACTCGGAATGAGAACAACAAACTTCACATCTGGGAAAAACTTTGTTCCTATCTCAAGCCTTAATTCCAATTTAGATGCAGGCATCTATTTAATTGAGCTTAGGTCTGAAAAAGGTGTAAATACAGTACGATTTGTAAAGAACTAACCGTTCTACCTAAAGGTTAAAAGCCCCGCTCCGAAAATTCGGAGCGGGGCTTTTTTATACTCAACGTTTTAGCTGCTAAGAACTTTTAAAGCCAGTCCAAAGCTGTTTCCAAAAGGAATGAACCGGAAACTCTTCTATTCCATCAAATCCTAACTCGTAAC
>JBMYXX010000302.1:0-3502 GCA_049608805.1 Flavobacteriales bacterium
CAAGAAACTTTTTCATGGATTGGAGGAGATGGTTTCTCCAATTTAACGAAAAAAAGCAGTGTTTCTTATTCGGTGTGGTTTGTGATGACCAATTTTGGCGCGTTTCGACACCTTTTCGTTAGGCTAAAAAAGGCTTAAGCATACCCATTTTTTAGAGCAAATCGAATCAAGCCTGCGATATTGTGAATATCCAGCTTGTTCATCAAATTAGTGCGGTGCGTATCTACTGTACGCGGACTGATAAATAGCTTTTCGCCCACTTGCTTGCTGCTAAATCCTTCGGCTACAAGAGAAAGGATTTCGATTTCTCTTTCGGTGAGTTCAACATCAACGCCATTGGCATTTTTTTCCACAGCCTTACCGGCTAAACTCAAACTTACCTCCTCAGAAAAAGCACTTTCGCCTCGATGCACTTTTCGGATAGCATTTGCCAACTCGTCTTGTGCAATATTTTTGAGCAAATAGCCATCAGAGCCACAGTCTAGCAGTTGTTTTACCATGCCGCGCTCGCTGTGTTGCGTGAGCGAAATTATCTTCACATCAGGATATTCCTTCTTTACTCTTCTTGTTGCTTCCATGCCATTCATTACAGGCATGTCTATGTCCATAAGAATTACATCTACGTCAAAAACCTTGAGTAAATCAAGCGCCTTTTGACCGTTGTCTGCGGTAGCAACACAATCAAAACCATCTAGGTCGTCAAGTAATGCTTTTACGCCATCCAACACAATTTGGTGGTCGTCAACTAGTATTAATCGAATATCGCTCATGGTAGTGGGATTCTTATGGTTGCGACAGTTCCTTGTTCTGGGCTTGGTTGGTAATTTACCTCGCCATTTATGGCTTTGGCACGACTCGAAATATTCATCAACCCAATGCCATTTTGGTTTGCATTTGAATCAAATTTAAAGCCCTTTCCGTTGTCTTCAACCACCAAAACCAAATGCGTTTTTGTTCTCAGTAATTGAACCGAAACGGCTTTTGCCTGCGAATGTTTGATGATGTTGTTCACCAACTCTTGCGAAATACGATACAAACTCACCTCCACATTTTCGGGAAAGCGTTCGCCTTCCATTTTGTGGTGTTCAAACTCATACTTTATTTCTGTGCTTCCTAACGATTTGCCAAGCATGTCTTCCATTGCTGGGATGAGCCCCATTTCGCTAAGCGCGCGAGGCATCATTTCGTGGCTAATGTTTCGGATTTCGGCTATCGAATCATCTAACATGCGTTTAGATTCTGTGTATCGTGTTTTCTGTTCTTCCGAAACATCCTTAATCATCGAAAAACCTTTCTGAAGCCGAAGGCTCAACCCCGTTAAGGTTTGCACAATTCCATCATGAAGGTCCTTCGCAATGCGTTTGCGTTCTTCTTCAGTAGCAGAAATGATGGCCGCCAATCCGCGTTCACGTTCAGTAATTATGGCGGCATCTTTTTCGGCTTGGGCGTTCCTTCTTGTAATTTGCCTCATAGCAAAGGCAAAAAGTAGAATACTGAGCAAACCGCCTGTTAGCCCAAAAATCCATTTGTCCTTGTTAGCCACTTTAACTTGAGCTTCGGCTAGCGCTACCTTTTTTTCGGAAAGCTCTCGTTCCTGTTCTGCAGTTCTGAACCGTGTTTCAAGCTCTTCCACTTTGGCGCTTTTTTCTACACGGTCAAGGCTATCTTTTAGTTGCTGATATCGTACCCAGTATGGGTGAGCTGTTTCGAATTCCCCAATGCGGCCTAATGCACGCGCCTTTTCCCAGTAAACTTTCCACAATAGTGGACGGTCTTGATGTTCGTAGGCAACCATTTCAGCAGAATCTAAATACACCAATTGGGTTTTAACCTCACCCATTTCTTGATAAACATCCGCCAAGTTGTAGTAGGTAGAGGCGTAGCCTTCAGAATTGCCTATTTGCTTCTGTATTCGCAGTGTTTTTTGGAAGCTCTCCAGCGCTAAACCGAATTCTTTTGAAGTCACATAAACATCTGCCAAACTGTGGTAAGCACGTGCCAATCCGTACTGGTCGTTTAGCTGCTGTTTAAGCGGAATTGCAAGCTCTAAATAGTGCTTGGCCGAATCGGGCAGAGGCTCATTTACGTAAAGATAAATTTGTGCAATGTTCGAATAACTGGCCGCGATTCCGTAGGTGTGATTAATCCTTAAACGAACCTGAAGCGCCTTTCGGTGGTAGTCTAAACTCTTTTCATCTTGGTCGTCTTCATGTAATATGAGAGCAATGTTGTTGTACGTGTTTCCAAGGCCGATTTCATTGCCAATTTCCTCAAAGATTTCCGCAGAACGGATGTAGTGGTCAATGGCTTTTTCGGGCTCGCCCAAATTCCAGTAGATCAGACCAATGTTATTGAGCGCACCACCTTCGGTTTTTCGGTTTTGCCGCTTTCGTGCTTGTTCCAAAGCCAAATTGTACCAATGCAAGGCAGAATCTGGCCTCGACTTGATGTCGTAGGCCACGCCAATTCGGTTGAACATGGTTCCAACAAACTGTTCCGAACGGTGAGTTTTTGCCCACTCTAAACCGCGTTTTCCGTAGTAAATAGCGGAGTCTGGCTGATTGAAAACATACGTCCAAATGAGCGCGTTGCAAGTAGAATCGTTAAATCCATTGGTTTTAACAACGGCAAGTAAACTGTCCTTTTTCGATTGACTCCAAGCTACGCTCGAAATCAATAAAAAAGAAAGCAACGCAAATCGCTTAATGTGAGTTGGGGTAATCATAATGTGGGATAGTAAAGGAACGGAATCCACCGAAACCATGCACTGATTAATTTCAGGACAACGGAACCCTCACAGAAGCCACTGTTCCTTGTTCAGGGCTTGGCTCATAATTCACTTCGCCATGAATGGCTTTTGCACGGCTAGTGATATTCATTAAACCAATTCCGTTTTGGTTGTTTGGGTCATCGAACGTAAACCCTTTTCCGTTGTCTTCAACCACCAAGACCAAATGGCTTTTCGTTTTGAGCAATTGAACTGAGACTGCCTTGGCCTCTGAGTGCTTAATAATGTTGTTCACCAACTCTTGACAAATACGATAAAGCGAAATTTCTACCGTCTCCTTAAACCGCTGATTTTCTACGTTATGATGCTCAAATTCATATTTAATTTCAGTCAAACCAAGCGATTTCTGAAGCATGTCATCCAAAGCGGGAATCAAGCCCATTTCGCTTAAAACACGCGGCATCATTTGATGACTTATTCCCCGAACCTCAGCAATAGATTCATCGAGAATACTTCGTGTTGAAATGAGTTCTGCATCCAATCCAGCCGATTTCGCTTTTTCAGAACCAGACTGTTTCTGTAAGCGCAAACTGAGCCCCGTTAGCGATTGTACAATTCCATCATGGAGGTCTTTTGCTATTCGCTTTCGTTCTTCCTCTGTGGCTTGAATGATGGAGCGTAAGCCGCGTTCCCGCTCTTCAATAATGGCCGCATCTCGTTTCGCCTCGGCCAATCGTTTGTTTCGCTGTAAAATGAATAAGCCTAAAAACAATA
>JBMYXX010000303.1:0-3502 GCA_049608805.1 Flavobacteriales bacterium
AGGTTTACGAACAGGTAATTACGGTTAACGGTGTTTCTAAGGCTTACGCCATGACTGGCTACCGAATTGGCTATATCGGGGCGCCACTTTGGATTACCAAGGCTTGCGATAAGATGCAAGGTCAGATTACATCTGGTGCAAACTCCATCGCACAGCGTGCTAGTATTGAAGCCGTTAATACAGACGAAAAGTGGTTAGCAGATATGCGCCAAATCTTTGAGAAACGCAGAGGTTTGGTAACAGAATTGTTCTCAAGCATTGAAGGATTCAAAACCAATGTGCCTGGCGGAGCATTTTATCTATTCCCAGAAGTAAGTGCGCTTTTTGGTCACTCATTCAATGGTCAGGAAGTGAACAATTCTAACGACTTGTGCATGTATTTTATGAATGAATGCCATGTGGCGATGGTTCCGGGAGAAGCATTTGGTGCTCCAGGATACATCAGGCTTTCATACGCTACATCAGAAGAAAACCTTAGAGAAGCCGCCAAGCGAATAAAGATTGGAGTTGAGAAGTTGTTGCATCACTAAGCATCCAATTCTCTCTTAGCTCGTTTTATTGATGTAACTAACTTAACATCCATGAAACACGCTTTTCTTTTCTTCTTTTTCACATTTTTCTCTTTAACCGTTTTCGCACAAGACCCTTGCGATGACTTGAACGTATTGTCAATTCAGTACAGCCCGTTTACGGATACGGTTGTATATGTTCAAGTAGAGAATAACAGCTCTGAACTTTTTGACTATCCGGGATTTGTGTTAATCAATTCTGCTGGAGATACCGTTGCAAAAGAGAGAACCGATTTTTTCGTCATTGGTCAGGAATCTATTCATCCATTAAACGTATGGAGTGGGGTACAAGACCCGCTTGCCAACTTTGAAGGGAACCTAGAGCTTCATACTGGCTTTTATTCTGAAATGGCATGCAGCTGGGCGGTAAATCAATCGCTTTGCGCAGATGAACCATGTGATTCGCTGTTTATTGGTTTAGAAAATTATGGCGGAGCCCTAGTAACGGGCAATTTTGAATGGGTTGTTGAAGATGAAACGGAAAATGTGATAGAAACAGGGACGTTTACTATGGAAGCAACAAATCAGTCCTGGAAATATGGACTGTGCTTAACGCCTGGAAATTACATCTACACGCTAAATGCTTTAACAACAGCTTCTGGTGGTGGACCGACTTTAACGGTTAGCAACACCAGGTCTTATTCTGGCCCAACCATGAGCACTTCTTTAGATTGGTTTAATGACCCTTCGGGTGAAATAGAGTTCCCGTTTTTCCCGTTCTGTTCGGCATCTCCAAGTGGAGTAAACTCAGAATTATCAGGTACAGATTTGCCAACTCTCAGTTTTAACTCAAATTACAACCAATTGAACTGCACCGAACCAATGAGCGAGGTTAAACTATACTCAACACTTGGAGTATTGGTTGCTCGCGTTTCAAACTCAGGTAAAAGTTTAATCATACCAAAGTTGCCAAAAGGTGTTTATTTGGTTTCGGCAACTACAGAAAAAGGAGAAGTAACGGCAAGATTCGCACTTAAATAAGTACGAATCTTGCTGTAGTTAATCAGGTAATGTGTTCTTGTTGAACTGATTTTGAATCAGTTCTTAACGAAAGAGTTAGAATACAATCCTTTCTCCGTAGCAACCATAATCTTGTAAACGCCACTTGGTAAATCGCTCACATCAACAGACGTTGAAACGTTTGTGAATTCCTTAACCAATTGTCCTGTGGTGTTAAACACAGAAACGTTTGAAATTTTAGCTTCAAGATTCTCAATTCTTAGAACGTCAGAAGTTGGATTTGGATAAACGCCAACTGTAGAAATTTGTGTTTCACCAATTCCAGAAGGGACCAAGTTGTCTGGAGAAACTCCTAGGAAGAACTTCCAGATTTCTAACACATAGAAAATATCGGCTCCTGACTGTTGGTTTGGCAACCAAGTATGTTCCGCTCCGTGAACTTTGTAGTGCACAACACGAGCATCATTGGTGCAGCCTCCGTATTCTAAGTAATCTACTATGTAACCATCGTTTACAGTATTTGGAAACTGACCTTCTAGAATCACATTTCCACAACTGTTATTAGAAGACCAGTAAGAAATCCATTCATCTACGTTACTTCCGAATGTATTGTCTTGAACTCCACCACCAGAAACTCCGTAACCAACGGTAGCATCAGCAGTTCCGTGAAAATGACATACCGGAATTTCCGTTCCCGGAGTACAAGTCAGGGTTCCACCAACGGTTCCTGCAACAGAAGCAATAGAAGCAATTCTATCGTTTAATTCGCACGCTAAACGGTTACTCATAAACCCTCCCATGCTGAAACCAGTAGCATAAACTCTGCTTTGATCAATATTGTAATGTGCGCTTACTGTATCTATTAATGCATTGATAAAACCAACATCATCTACGGTTGGATTTAGGCTGAATCCTGCCAATCCAGCACCAGAATTCCAGGCGGTAGAACCAGTTAAAGCGTCAACAAGAGCTTCTGGATAAACGGTAATGAAACCAGCTGTATCTGCTACAAACTGAAAACCAACACCAGAAAAATTATTGATGTTATCTCCTAGTCCGTGCAATGCAATAACCAAAGGAACAGCGGTATTGCCATCATAGTTAGATGGAACGTATTCACGATACATTCTAGATGTACCATCATAATCCCAACTAATGGTTTGTTGAGCGAACACTGCTGAAGACATCAGCAAGACAAAAAGTGTAAGTAGGCGTGTTTTCATGATAAGATTAAGTTTTGTACGAAGTTAAAAAATGTAGTGCACTAGTTTTGGTTACTATTCATACCTTTTTAGCAACAAATTTTCAATGGGAGATCAAGGTGTAAGGTCCATTTCAGATTTACGAGAACGGGCCAATTTTTTAAGACATATTCTGCACGATATAGAGGCATTCGACAAAATGATTGAAGGCCGAATGTTTGAATCTGGTATTCAACGGATAGGAGCGGAACAGGAATTCTGTATGACCAATAGAAATTGGGAACCAGAAGATGCAAGCGAGGAAATGCTTGCTGCTTTAAATGATGAGCATTTTACAACCGAATTGGCCAAGTATAATCTAGAGCTGAATTTAGACCCCGTTGAACTCAAGACCAAAGCTTTCGATAAAGTTGAAAAACAGATTAGAAAGTTGATGGGCAAAGCCGAAACCGAAGCGGAGAAACGGCAATTGCACATTATTCTAACTGGAATTTTACCCACCATCACACCAAGGCATATTGAGTTTGAGCACATGACTCCAAACGCACGATTTGAAGAGTTGAATCGGATTATGCGAGAACACAAAGGCGGAGATTTTGAACTGCACATTCAAGGAGTTGACCAACTCATTACTAAGCATGATTCTATCGTTTTTGAAGCATGCAACACCAGCTTTCAGGCACATTTGCAGATAGAACAAGACGATGCGGTTGCCCAGTACAATTGGGCGCAAGCTATTTCAGCACCAGTTTTAGCGGTTTCTGCAAACTC
>JBMYXX010000304.1:0-3501 GCA_049608805.1 Flavobacteriales bacterium
AAAAACTACGTCCTGTAACCTACACCCTTGACGTTCATGGAATTGAGAATTTCTTTGACGAGAAATATGGTAAGCAGGAAAGAGGTGAATGGAGAGGGAAGTATGACAAGGAAAGGGTTCGACAGACAGGGTTCATTGCGCAAGAGGTTGAAGACGCAGCAAAGGGGTCGGGTTTTGAGTTCAGCGGTGTTGATTCGCCAGATAACGATAAAGACTTCTACGGTCTGCGCTACGCGGAGTTTGTTGTGCCATTGGTAAAAGCTACCCAAGAGCAGCAACAGATTATTGAAGATCAGAATGCAGAAATCGAGAAGCTTGAATCTGAAGTAGATGCGTTGAAAGCAGAGATGCAACAGATACGTGAGGCATTGCAAATTGGAACCAAGAAATAATTTCCTAAAACCAAACTGACATGAAACGTAGACTGGAAATTATGGCGTGGATGCTTATTGGCGGGGTGGTTTCCGCCAATGGGCAGTCCATTAGTTCTGATGTAATTGCATCTGCCGGAGAACATTTTGATAATGGCACAACCCAACTTAGCTGGACGCTAGGAGAAGTGATGACTGAAACATACTCTACTGGAAGCAATGTGCTAACTCAGGGTTTTCATCAAACACACCTAACCGTTACTGGAATTACCGAGCAAAACGAGTTGTCTCTTGATGTTAACATTTACCCCAACCCAACGGCCGAATGGCTGAATGTAGCGTTGGATGGCAAACACAGCGACATCACAGCTTCTTTGTATGATGTACAAGGCAAGCTGATTATGATGGAAACCTTTGTTGCAAATCAAACTTCGGGTCGATTGAACCTTGGTTCATTGGCAATGGGACAATATGTTCTTAGGTTGGTGGATAAACAGGGTAATCTTGAAAACTCTTATCAGGTTATCCGTTCTTCAAACTAGGTTTGTACCAAACTAAACGTAACAGGAAGCGGGCTGAATTATTCAGCCCGCTTCCTGTTTTTACGTGTATAGAAACTTGGTTCTTCTCGTTAGCTATGTCGTCAGGGCTTTAAGACTCCCAATTCTCAGCAAAATACATTTTCACCATTCCTTTTCCTTTGGCCTCAACCTTTCCTCGGTATTCGCAATCAAAATACGGATGTACCAGGTCAAATGTGGTGTCTGATATATTCACTTTTCCAGGCTGACCCGAGCTTTCCATTCTGGCCGCAGTATTCACCGTGTCGCCCCATATATCGTAGGCAAACTTCTTGATGCCGACTATGCCAGCAACCACCGGCCCGGTGTGAATTCCTATACGAACCTCGAAACTTCCCTCTCCTTTCTCCTTTTTGTGCTCTAGCATCCAGTTTCTGATTTCCAAAGCCGCTGAAACCACATCTGCCGGATCGTTGGTGCTGTTAGATGGAAGTCCTCCGGCCGCCATGTAGGCGTCTCCTATGGTCTTGATCTTCTCAATGGAATACCGCACCATGATTTCATCAAATGCGCGAAAACATTCATCTATCTCGGCTACCAACTCATGCGGGGTAAGTTTTTCCGCCATTTGGGTAAAGCCTTTAAAGTCTGTAAAAAGAACCGTTACCTGATCAAACTGTTTGGCGGCTGCTCGGCCGTTGGTTTTCAATTCTTCGGCAGTTTCTGCTGGCAGAATATTGAGGAGCAGTTCATCTGATCGTTTCTTACCTCGGTAGATGGATACGGCCAGTATTAGAATCAGCAACAAACCCCCTCCAACAGAAGCAAGAGCTAGTTTTTGTCTGCTCACCACAATCTGTTGTTTCTCGATTTCGAGATCCTTAACCGCTTCTTTCCTTGCAAACTCCAAACTATCGGCCAACGCCTGTTTTTCGTAATCATATCTGTATTGATAAACCAACATCTCACGCACATTCTCTTCCTTGACCACACTATCTCGCATTAGCGTGTACAATTCATACATTTCCAAAGCACTGCCGTCATCCTTTTTCTCCTTATACACCTTGTACAGAATCTTTGATGCAAAACGAATTCCTCTAACATGACCGATCTCTTGACTTATTTGGAGACTTCGCTTGGCAAACATCTCTGCTTCCTTGGGGTTCTGTTGACCCATATAGGATGAAGCAGTATGACGTAAGCTGGTTGCGATCCCCTTCTTATTGTTAACCTCCTCGGTCAGTTTCAACGCCCGAAAATGATACTCTAATGCCTGCGAATATTCTTTTAATTGATAGTGGATGATTCCAATGTTGTTCAACCTGTTGGCAACCGCAATTCTGTGATGTTTCACACCCAAGGATTCCAGCATTTCCAATGAACGTGAGTAATAATCTAAAGCCGCTTGATAATTGCCTTTTTTCTTGAACACCAAACCAATGTTGTTGAGGTTGGTTGATATGCCGTATTTATATTCAAGTTTCTCGCTAAGCGCGAGCGATTTTTGGTGGAACTCCAGCGCCTTTTCAAGCTCTCCCTGTTTTTCGTACAAAAGCCCAATGTTGTTGTAAACACGATTAGCCATTTTATCGTAACCGATTTGTTCACTGATCTTCAAACTCTTGAAATAGCATTCCAACGCCTTTGGAATATTCCCTTGGCGTTTGTATGCCGATGCCAAATTGTTCAAAGTGCTGGCAACACCAGCGCTGTCTTGTATCTCTTCTCTGATTGCGAGACTCTCATTATAGTATTCCAACTGCTTATCGATGTTTCCCAATCGGGAATAAACGAAGCCAATATTGTTCAACGTAATGGCAATTTTTTTCTGGTCGCCCAATAATTTCTTTTTCTCTAGGCTCTGGAAATAGTATTCCAGCGACTTATCATAGTCCTTACCATCCCAGTAATAGCCAAGGTTGTGCAGTGCAGAGGCAGACAGCGTTTGAAGGTGCTTGAGAACCACCGAATCTTCTTCGTGTCGATTTATGGCTTCGTTAACCTCACTATTGAACAACTCAACATATTGAACCCAAAGCTTAGATGTTGATGATTCTCCAATCCAATAATTAAGAGCATTGAGTTTGCTTGTGTCATGATTTGAATTATGCCAAATGGTTAGGCAACTATCCAATCTCGTCCTATCATTTGGCTCTAGGTTAGATGTCGTCAGACTATCAATCAAATAGAACTTACTATCCGCTAGGTCGTTTGAGTATGTCAGATAGGGCTGAAAAAAGAGCAGGAGAACCTGAAATATGCGAGTGAAGTTCATAATCAGTGGAGTGTTTGTTAAAATTATTGAGCACAAACTGAAATGTTGGCCTCCTTGCCTTGTTGGTACGGTTATTCACGGCCAAATCCATGTCATTCACTAAAAACATATTGCACCACACTCTTTTGATGAGGCTTTTCTTACAATTGTTTCTCCCCAAATAATGATATTGTCATCACGCAAAGAGAGAGGAAATTGAAGCGGGCGAAGAACATGCTCCCTGAAGCCTGAAAGAGGCAAGGCGCTTGTTTGGCGGGATATTTAACACATATTATCCGTAGCCCCACCAGGACTCGAACCTGGATCAATTGTTTAGGAAACAACTATTCTATCC
>JBMYXX010000305.1:0-3495 GCA_049608805.1 Flavobacteriales bacterium
TTGCTTACAAAGACCAAGCAAGAGCATTGATTGAAGGCGGTTCCGACATCCTTTTGGTAGAAACGGTGTTTGACACACTAAACGCCAAAGCTGCACTTTTCGCCATTGATGAGTTATTTGACGAGTTGGGTTTCCGCCTTCCTATTATGGTTTCTGGAACGATAACAGATGCAAGCGAGAGAACACTTTCAGGCCAAACAGCTGAGGCATTTTTAATCTCGGTATCACACATTCCATTGATTTCAGTTGGATTTAATTGTGCTTTGGGAGCTTCGCAATTACGACCTCATTTACAAGTTCTCGCAGCAAAATCTGAGTTTAATGTAAGTGCGCATCCAAACGCGGGGTTACCGAACGAATTCGGAGAGTATGATGAAACTCCAGAAATGATGGCCGACCAAATTGAGGACTTCCTCAAAGAAGATTTGATAAACATTATTGGCGGATGTTGTGGCACTACACCCCCGCACATCCGAGCAATTGCCGATGTAGCAGCTAAGTACGAACCACGGGTTGCAAACCAAGAAGTAGAAGCATAAACAATGAAGATTCCACCATTGCAGTTAAGCGGCCTTGAGCCGTTAACCATATTTCCAGGTTCAAACTTCATCAACATTGGGGAACGAACCAATGTAACTGGTTCCAGAAAATTCCTTCGACTTATTAAAGAGGAGAAATTTGATGAGGCATTGTCTGTTGCACGCGACCAAGTGGAAGGCGGTGCGCAGATCTTGGACATCAACATGGATGAAGGAATGATTGATGGCAAAGAAGCCATGGTCAAATACCTGAATTTGTTAGCTGCTGAGCCAGACATTTCGCGCATTCCGATTATGATAGACAGCTCGAAATGGGAAATCATTGAGGCTGGTTTGCAATGCGTTCAAGGTAAATGTGTGGTGAATTCCATCAGTCTGAAAGAAGGTGAAGAACAATTCATTGCGCAAGCCAAAAAGATTAAGCGTTACGGTGCCGCTACAGTTGTGATGGCGTTTGATGAAAATGGCCAGGCAGATAGCTACGAACGCAGAGTGGAAATCTGTCAACGATCTTATGACGTGTTGGTGAACAAAGTTGGTTTCCCAGCGCAAGACATCATTTTCGACCCCAATATCTTCCCTGTGGCAACGGGAATGGAAGAGCACAACAATAATGCGCTCGACTTTTTCAACGCTACAAAATGGATTAAGGAAAACCTTCCGGGAGCCAAAGTTTCTGGTGGCGTAAGTAACGTTTCATTCTCGTTTAGGGGTAACAACCCTGTTCGCGAAGCCATGCATTCGGCCTTCCTGTATCATGCCATTGGCAATGGAATGGACATGGGAATTGTGAATCCAACCATGTTGGAGGTTTATGATGAAATCCCGAAGGAGCTGTTGGTAAAGGTGGAAGACGTACTTCTTAATCGTAATGAAAACGCAACCGAAGCCCTTCTAGACTTTGCGCAAACGTTTGTAGGAACGACCAAAGAGCGAGTTGAAGATTTATCATGGCGAGAAGTTCCCGTTGAGGAGCGATTGTCTCACGCGCTAGTTAAAGGAATTGCGGATTATGTGGAGCAAGACGTGGAAGAAGCGCGCCTGAAAGCCGAGAAACCACTTCATGTAATTGAGGGTCCTTTAATGGACGGAATGAATGTAGTTGGTGACCTTTTCGGAGCGGGAAAAATGTTCCTGCCACAGGTGGTGAAAAGTGCCCGCGTAATGAAGAAAGCAGTCGCCTACCTTTTGCCATACATGGAACAAGACGCGGACGGGTCCGCATCCAAGTCGGGGCGCGTGCTTTTAGCTACCGTAAAAGGAGATGTCCATGACATTGGAAAAAATATCGTTGGTGTTGTTTTGGCTTGCAACAACTATGAAGTGATTGATCTTGGAGTAATGGTTCCGGCTGAGAAAATCCTGAAAGAAGCCAAAGAACAGAATGTAGATGTGATTGGTTTAAGCGGATTAATTACACCGTCTCTTGACGAAATGGTGCATCTCGCCAAAGAAATGGAGCACGATGGATTTGATATTCCGCTGTTGATTGGTGGAGCTACAACTTCTCGTGTTCATACTGCCGTTAAGATTGAAGAGAAATACAAACGCGGACAAGCCGTGCATGTATTAGATGCCTCGCGTTCCGTTACTGTTGTAGAAAGTCTTCTTGGAAGTAAGAAAGAGGCTTTCGTCTCTAATCTGAAGGATGAATACGCCAACATGCGCGAAATGCATGCTAGAAAGCGAGCTGATAAGCAGTTTGTTTCCCTAGCCGTGGCTAGAGAAAACAAATTCAAAATAGATTGGAAAGCGGAAGACCTTGCTAAACCTAATAAGCTTGGTCTCACCGAATTCAAGGATTTCCCATTGAGTGAATTGGTTGATTACCTAGACTGGACGCCTTTCTTCCAAACTTGGGAGTTGGCTGGCCGGTATCCAAAGATTTTGGAAGACGAAGTTGTTGGCGAAGCCGCCACTAAAGTCTTTGCTGATGCTCAAGCTATGCTCAAGCGTATTATAGATGAAAAGTGGCTAAGCGCAAATGGCGTGGTTGGAATTTGGCCTGCAAATGCCGTGGGCGATGATGTAGAACTCTACACGGACGAAAGCCGAAGTGAAGTGCTTTCTACGGTTCACACGTTGCGTCAGCAAAGTAAGAAAGCAGCAAATGTTGCCAATATCGCGTTGGCAGATTTTGTGGCTCCAAAAGAGACAGAGCTACCAGACTACATGGGCGGATTTGCGGTAACTGCTGGATTAGGCATCGAAACCAAGTTGGAAGAGTTTGCCAAAGACCATGACGATTACAACTCCATCATGCTCAAGTCCTTGGCAGATAGATTGGCCGAGGCATTTGCAGAAAAGCTTCATTCCATAGTACGGAAAGAAACATGGGGATACGATACTTCGGAAGCGCTCTCAAACGAAGAACTCATCCGCGAGAAATACCGTGGTATTCGTCCGGCACCGGGTTACCCTGCTTGCCCAGACCACACCGAAAAGCCTGAACTATTTAAACTCTTAAACGCGGGTTCTATTACGGGAATGTCTTTAACAGATAGCTTGGCCATGATGCCTGCAGCTTCGGTTAGCGGATTCTATTTTGCGCATCCGCAAAGCAAGTATTTCGGACTAGGTAAGATTGAGAAAGACCAGGTGGAAGACTACGCGACCAGAAAAGGAATGGAGGTTCGGGAAGTAGAACGGTGGATGAGCCCGAATTTGAATTACGATTAATCCTTCTTCTTTTTCTTCTTAATACCTCTAAATATTTCTGTAAAAAGAATATTCAAACGTATCTGGTAGTATGGCGAATTGAAATTCTCCTTCACCTTCTTATTCCCTTTTAGCATAACGCGGTACCCAAGGCCCACACCAAAGCCAATCCAACGTGTAAAGAGGTAATCTACGGCCACCCCAGCCTCCATAGGAACCACCAAACCATTGGCAAACCGACTAGACTCTGAATTCTTGTAAAAGGTTTCCCCTACTCCAATCTGAACAGGCACAGAAA
>JBMYXX010000306.1:0-3485 GCA_049608805.1 Flavobacteriales bacterium
GGAAGACTTAGGTTCAGATTACAAGTATGAAGGTTGGCTAATTGTTGACGGAAGTGCAAAGAGCGCGGGAATCTTTAGCGTAGATGCAGATGGAAACATGTCGGCAACAAGTTTTGAGGTTGACCAAGATTACATTGAAGGAGCATCAGCTTACGTTCTTACAATTGAGCCTAGCCCAGATTCTGACCCAGCACCAAGTAGCACGCATATTCTGGCTGGAGACTTTAGCGGAAGTAGCGCCACACTATCTGTAAACCATAGTTCCGCATTGGGCAGCGATTTTACTTCAGCAACAGGAACTTACATCTTGGCTACGCCTACGGATGGAATGATGAACAATGAGAACAGCGGACTTTGGTTCCTAGATCCAGCTGCTGGCCCAGGTGCAGGACTTGATCTTCCTACACTTCCTAGTGGTTGGGTTTACGAAGGATGGGCTGTAATTAATGGTTCTCCTGTTTCTACAGGAACATTTACAGATGTTGCCGCGGCAGATGCTGGTGCTCCGTTTAGCGGAACAATGGCTGGACCTCCATTCCCAGGAGAAGATTTCTTGGTGAATGCTCCTGCTGGACAGACTTTTCCAACAGATTTAGCTGGTGGAGTAGCGGTTATCTCAATTGAGCCGTACCCAGACAACAGCGCAGATCCATTTGTTCTTAAGCCTTTGGTTGGAATGATTGATGCAAGCGCAACAGATCATACTCCATACACAATGGGAAACAACGCAGCTGCTACCAACCCAACAGGTACAGTAAGCAAGTAATATTATGGGTGAGAGACCTGGTAAGTCTCTTTGGTTGATCGGAAAAGGTCGGAGCGTGGTTCGCTTCGGCCTTTTCTATTTTTTGAAGGGTTTGGAATCAATCACTTTCATCAGAATTCATGATTTCATCGGCAATCATCTCCCTCACTTCATTTTCGGCTTTGGTAATGTTTACAATCCATCCGCCAAAAGCACCTATTGCTGTCATAAAAGCCACAAAGGAAGCGGGGTCTTTAGGTTTAAATTCAGATGAGTCAGTGTATGGTACTATAAAATACATAATCAGAAGAACCAGATTCATTGTAAGTGCTCCGGTAAGGAAATCACCCAAATGCCGACCTAACTTTCGCAATGGAGGTCTGTAGATTAACCACGTAGCACCTATAGCCGCACCAATAAAAGCGGAGATTAGAAAACCAAATATGGCTTCGTACCATATGACTTTTCCATTCAACACATCTGCCAGCACATTCCATGCAAAACCTCCTGAGCAAGCGAACGCTCCTAGGAAGGATGGGAGTCCCCATCGAATTAGAAAACGAATCACATTAATTTTCATGTTGCATTACTTCAACTCCTTCGCCTTTCTCGGGTGAACTTCACCTTTCTCCATGTAATGTTTGAAGTCTTGATGGAGGATGTACATGGCTTTGCCCAAGTTCTTTTTTAGAAGACCATTCAGAAGCCAGCCAAAACCAGTTGCGGTTTGCATTTTAAGATGCATGTTGAGCGTGGCTTTTCCATTGGCTTCTGAGAAGCTCCACACGTTTATTGCGGATTTAATCACAAACGGCAATCCGACTACTTCGTACGTAAATGCACGTTGTGCATTGCTAAAATGAACCAGCTTTTCTGAAAAGCTAATTCCATTGGCTTTCAGTTTTCGTGAGCCCACGGGGCAATCTCCAAACGGTTCGCCTTCTGCTTCAGAACTGCTTACGCCAGACATCCATTTGTCAATATCGGTGTAACCGCCTCCAAACACGTTCCAGCATTCTTCGGCAGATTTATCTATTTCGGTATTCAGTTGTATTTCAATCATTGTCTTGTTGCTTTATCCTTCGATACAACGCGCTGTGCGCGTCACTCAGGATGACCGTTATTGTTTGCGTTCAGTTCCTGGATGATAAATCTCCGAAGCATTTTTGTACACTTCAGCTTTATCTAAGGTCATTTTCTTCATCTTTTCAGCTACAAAAAGGTCCATTTGCGAAGTATAGTGCTTTGCACCAGCCTTGTTGCTTGCGCCATACGGACTGATGCTTTCAATCTCAGGGCCAGCATCGGTGAACTTTACCAACTGCACCAATCCATCACCAACATACATCGGTAGTTTTCCGTCATCACGCTTTTGGCAATACACCGCCCTAATAGCATCTGGACCACCATTAATGGCTAAATCTCTTCCGCCTCGCGATAGCACCTGAACTGTTCCTAACGGAATATCAATAGTGCCGAAATGCTCTACTAATCTCGCTTTGGTAGAGCGTAAGTTCTTCAAGAAAAACTCCTGACGAATGCTGTCATTCTCACGCACGTCTTTTACCGAAAACGTGTTGTCGTGGTACATCTCGTACATCATGGTAAAGATGCAAGCCGCATTCATATCGGTACTGTCACCTTTAAAGTTCCAGTTATTGAATTTTGTAATGATGTCGGCCAAATCTGGATGGTCTGCTGGGTTCATGCTAAACAGTTCCATAATGGGATAGTTCTTTAGGAACACCATGCTGTCTGGAAACTGCTTGTCGAATTTCAGCTTCTTCAAACCTTCATAATCAATGCTCGAAAGGGCACTCAACAACTCCTCAGAACGGTTTCCTCGGTTGGTCTGTTTTCCTTCGCGATAGCCGATACTCTTCGGGAAATCTCGGTAATCCGGCATTTCGTCAATGCTGGTGTGGTGGTAAATATCGTTGTTGGTGTTAAAGACATATCCGCACTTCGGATTAACACTTTGCGCCAAGTCTTCCACCTTCAAGTATTCGGTCCAAAGTGTGGCAGATGTATCGCCAGGAAGCACCTTGCTCCAATCGTAATTCGGGTCTCGTAACGGTACTTTGCCGTTGGCGATAAAGAAAATGGTATCGTTCTTATCGGCATACGTAATGTTCTGCATTACGATACCCTGAACACGCAAGGCATCGTAAAACTCCGTGAAATTCTTCGCCTTATTCATGCGGTACCATTGCTCGCCAGCATTCATTTCAAACAACGAAGGCATTCTGAAAGCGAAGGTTCCGTGCTCGGTAATGAACGTGGGGCCGTATTCGCTCCACCAGTACTTCTTCTTAATGGCAATTTTGAATCCTTGCTTTTTGCCAAGGCCAACTCTGAGTTTGGCTCGCTTCGTTTCCAATTTGTGATACGCACCGTCAAACCAATACCACTTTTTCTTCTTCGGATGCATTTTTAGATGATACACATCCTGCAAGTCTAAGTCGCCAGTAGTGTGCGCCCAGCTTAGGTTTTCGTTGGTGCCGTGCAGAACAGAAACACTTCCATGGAATAATGCACCGGTAATGTTCCAGCCTTCTTCAGAATGTAAATGCGCTTCGTACCAAGAAAGAATCCCTTCAATAGGTTGGTGCGAATTGATAACGTGATACGTGTTTCCGTGGTCGGATAACTGCGAATTGAACGCATAAGCGTTGGAGCCAATCCCATCATCATTGATTTCGCGCTTAGGAAGTTCTCTGGCAAATCGTCCATCGAGAAT
>JBMYXX010000307.1:0-3480 GCA_049608805.1 Flavobacteriales bacterium
CCAATAAATAATGCGATGTAGAATCTTGTACATGCGCAAAATTGTAAGTGGTAAAGTAGTTGAGGTTCAGGTATGAGGTTTTAGGGATTTGAGCCAACAACTCACTAAAGGGTACCCATTGCTGATCTGCTAGATGAAAAGACTCTGCATGTTGTACGCAGTATTCTTCCAGTTCAGTTCGGCTCTCTTCCTTATCAGATCTACAGAGTTTTCTAACCTTTTCTACGTCTTTATTAGCCTTGTCTAGCTTAACAAAAATGGCTCTGGCAATATTGTCTCGTAACTCAAAATTTTGCTTGTTGTTGTCGTAGTACTCTTCAAGCTGAGCTTGGGTAACAACGGTGTCTAGCAATTGTCTTACAAGCTGCTTTTGGTACTGGTAAATAATGAGCGAACTTCTGTATTCTTCAAGTTTAGCCTCTACGTCCTTCTCTGCATCAGGCAGGTTCAGTTCGGCTTTGTCTAGCAACAGCATTTGTGTAGCCCAAGAGGTAATAAAGCTGTTGGCGTAGGTCAAACTATCTTCGCTAGAAATGTCTGTTGGCATTGCGGCAACAAGTTCTTCCAAGTACAAATTGTGCTTTTTAACTCGCGCAATAACTGTTCTGTCATCTTGCTTCTTAAAAACACCACACCCCGCTATGGTAAATAGCAGGGTGAGAAAATATACTGCGGTAGTGCTGCGCAATTGACTATTTAATCTTTTTCAAAAGCTCTTCGTTTGCAGAGTATTTGTACTTGCCTCTAAGTTCCTTAATCCACTCTTTTTCAAGATGATTTTGGTAATCGGCAGTAACTAAACCTCTAGCTTCTTTCAACGTTTTTTGAGTTGGCTCTAAAACCTTTTTAACCAGTACGTAAACCTGATTTCCGCCATCTTTAAACGGACCGTAAAGACCTTTCTCCCACTCTACGTTCTCTAAGATTTTCTCATCGTTTGCTTCGTACAAATCGTTCTCAATTCTTAGGTTGAGTTGAGAGTTGGCATTAAACTCTTTCAGGATGTCTTCTCTAGAAGGTTTTTTCTTCTTCAGCTTTTTAGCTAAAACAGCTTTCAAAGGCTCAACAATTGAATCTTTTTGGCAATAATAGATTTCGGCATCTAGGCGCTTTTCCCACATAAACTTGCTTCCGTTTTCCTCATGGAAAGCCTTTAGTCCAGCAGTGTCTTTAACTGCTTTAGACCAAACCATATCATCCGTTAGGTCGAAAAGAAGAATCCCATCTCGGTATTCTTTTAGCAACGCCTTGTATTCTGGGAATTTGTTTGGAAGCATAGACTCTTCGTAAGCCAGTAAGCTTTCTTCTACATACTTAGCGTACATACCATTCATTATAATGGTCAAGTCGTCTGGCTTTCTTCTAGTTTGATGTGTGCCTATGTAAGCAGCAAAATCGGCTTGGCTGTATTTTTTGTCGCCAATACTAAATACCATATCAGATAGACCCTTGGCAGTATCAGCGTTCCATTTTCCTTCAATTAAGTCTTTGCTAAGAAGGTTGGCAATCGCATCTAAAGCCTTTCTGTTTTCCTTAAAACCGTTCTCCTTTTTTACTCGGTTTAAAACGGAGATTTTACTCATTTGAGAGCGACTGTCTTTAGAAACCTTGGTGCTCAATTCTTTCTCAACTTCGTCAAATTTTGGAACTCCAAAACGCTCAAGTCTTTTGATAATGTGCCATCCGTAGTCAGTTAATACTGGTTCAGAAATGTCGCCATCTTCTTTAAGAGCGTAGGCTGCTTCTTCAAATGCAGGAACCATTCTTCCTGTTCCAAACTTTGGAAGCTCTCCACCTTTGTTAGAAGAACCTTTGTCTTCAGAATACTTCTTGGCTATATCTTCAAAACTCTGACCCTTGTCAAGTAAATCTTTTACTTCGTTTGCTTTGGCCTCAGCGTTTTTTATGTCTTCTGCTGTAGCATCTTTCCCGGTTTTAATCATGATGTGGGCAGCACGCATTTCGCCTTGTGCATCTCGCCTGTCAACTACGTTAATAATATGGTATCCAAAACGAGTTCTAACCGGCATACTAATGTCGCCAGGCTTTGTGTTAAACGCTGCAGTTTCAAAAGGGTAAACCATTCTAAGAACAGAGAACCAACCTAAGTCTCCACCGTTGTCTTTAGCAGATGGATCTTCAGAGCTTTGCTTTGCAATGGCAGCAAAATCGCCTTTCAAGGCTTTCTTTCTCAGTGCCATAATTTTATTGTAAACCTCTAGCGTGTCTTTTGGCAACGCTTCAGGTCCAATTTTCAGTAAAATATGACTTGCTCTAATGTCAGTTTGGCTTCTTTCGTAAGCCTCGTCAATCAATTTTTTGGTAACCCCTTTATCCGTTAGGTAAGGCTTTGCTAATTGCTTCTGGTAGCCTTTTAGCTCCTCAATAAATTTCTTTACTGTGTCAAGTCCTAAAGATTCTGCTTCGCGAACTTTTAATCGGAAGTTGATATACAATTCTAGGTACTCGGCAAGATCTTCCTGATCAACCACTTCATCACGGTTGTTCTTTTTGTAAACAGCTTCAAATTCTGAAAGTGTTACATCTTGTCCATCAACCGTTAAGAGAACGGCATCTTTTTTCTGTGCGAAAAGACTAACGCTACCGATTAAAAAGGCAATTAGTAGAGTTGATTTCAAGAAAATAGTATTCATCTGTAATAATGATTTTTATTTGGGAGCGCAAAAATAGAAAAATGAGCACGCTAAAACAGCCAGAAAACTGTTAACATAAGCGAAAAGAAACTGTTCTAAACAGAGACGAATCGACTCAAGGACTATAGTTCGGTGCTTCGCTTGTAATAGTTACTCCATGCGGATGGCTTTCTCTAAATCCGGCAGGAGAAATTTTAATGAACTTGGCTTGTTGAAGGTCTCCAACAGTTGCTGCTCCGCAGTATCCCATCCCTGCACGCAATCCACCAACAATCTGATACATTACTTCCGTTAAAGTGCCTTTGTATGGAACGCGTCCAACAATTCCTTCCGGAACCAATTTCTTGATGTCTTCTTCGGCATCCTGGAAATAACGGTCTTTTGAGCCCTGCTGCATGGCTTCTAAAGAACCCATCCCACGGTAAGTTTTAAACTTTCTACCTTCTAGAATGATAGTTCTACCTGGAGATTCTTCTGTTCCAGCAAACATGCTTCCTGCCATTACAACATCTGCTCCTGCAACCATTGCTTTAACAATATCGCCTGTAAACTTCACACCGCCATCAGCAATTACGGGAACCCCGGTTCCTTTCAACGCTTTGGCAACTTCCATAACGGCAGTCAATTGCGGAACACCCACACCAGCAATAATTCTTGTGGTGCAAATTGAGCCAGGACCAATTCCAACTTTTACAGCATCGGCACCGTTTTCAGCTAGCATTTTTGCAGCCTCTGCAGTTGCGATGTTTCCAACAATAACCTGCAAGTCTGGATATGCGTCTTTCGCTTTTCTAAGCGCAGTTATAACACCTTTAGAATGTCCGTG
>JBMYXX010000308.1:0-3476 GCA_049608805.1 Flavobacteriales bacterium
CAGCCAAGAAAAAACTTGGATGGTTTGTTTGAAAGCTATCTACCAAATTGGCCACATACGTTCCAGATTGAGTTGGAAGCGTGTAATGTTTGGTGTAGCCTGTTGATGGGTCTGACCTGTCTTTACTGAACAAATGCAGCGAATCTTGGTGCCAAAACATCGCTTCCATATCGAAGTTTCCATAATCGCCCGCAGGCGGAAAATTAACCTGATCTGGATAAGAGAAATTGATTGTATCGGTTACAGAAGTTGCGGTATTGCACGTGTCTATACTTGGGATTTTAATCACTCTTAAATCGGTTCTTGCCAAGCCGTTATTCCCAAAATTACCGATGTAAAGATTTCCGTTATCGTCTTTGGCTAACTCCTCCCAATCATTGTTTTCATCACCGCTTACAGCCACCGTTCTTTGAATAATTCCAAGCGTATCAATGCAGTAGAGAAACTCACCATTACCGCTGTCATTATGCGTCCAGAAACAATCATCAGGGCCATTTCCTAATCCAGATGTTTCTGAAATTGAACCTGGCAAGTCTGCTAACTCGGTTACAATAACTGTTTGCGCCAGGGCAGCTTGACTAAACAATAACAATAGAATGGCAATCCGCTTCATAGCTGCAATTTACGGCAATAAAAAACCCCGCTCCGAAAATCGGAGCGGGGTTTTAATAAACACTCTAAGGTTTAGTGAGCTGCTAAATAATCAGCAACACCTTCATGAGTTGCAGTCATTCCATCTTCACCTTTTACCCAGTTAGCTGGACAAACCTCTCCGTTTTCTTCGAAGAAAGTAAGCGCATCTACCATTCTTAACGCTTCATCAACGTTTCTTCCTAATGGCAAATCGTTAACCAACGCATGACGTACAGTTCCTGCCTTATCAATAAGGAACAATCCTCTGTAAGCAATCATTGGACCTGTAGCCATTAGGTTGCCCATTTCGTCCATATCGTAATCTCCGAAAAGAACCCCATAGTTGGCAGAAATACACTTTGAAGTATCTGCTACAATTGGGTATTTAACACCTTTAATTCCTCCAGCAGCCTTTTCCATTTGCAACCATCCCCAGTGCGTTTGCTCAGTATCTGTAGAGCAAGCTACAACAGCCGTATCTCTAGATTCAAACTCAGCTAATTTTGCCTGAAAAGCATGAAGCTCTGAAGGGCAAACAAATGTGAAATCTTTTGGGTAGAAAAAGAATACAACGTTCTTTTTTCCAATGTACTGATCTAATGAAAATTCTTCTTCAACTACGTTTCCGTTAACTACTGCTGGCGCAGTGAAAGAAGGTGCTTTTTGTCCTACTAATGTTGACATTTTATACTTTAATTATGGTTAAAACTCGTTTTGAATTACAAAAGTAACAGTTACTCTGAACCGATGTTCAATTGTGCGGTTTTAAACCGCAAGAAAGGCTAACCCGAAGCCAATAAGTATGGCAACCAACTTGGTTAGATTAAAGGCGTGACCTTTATCTGATTCAAAAATTATGGTTGTGGCAATATGCAGAAACACGCCAACCAAAATGGCTTGTACTATTCCTTGAAAATTTCCAACCTCAATAATTTGTCCTTCCAGAAAATGAGAGATTAATCCACCCAGCGGAGCCATTGCAGCAAAGCCAAACATGGCTAGTGCACCTTGAGTCAGGGTAAAACCAGCACCTCTTAAAACGGTACCCAAAATAAATGCAACCGGAATTTTATGGATGATGACTCCTGCCAACAGAGAGTGATGCTCGTGTGCATGTTCTCCACCAAAAGGCAGTCCTTCTAATAAAGCATGCAAGCCAAGACCAATAAACAGTGCAAACGGCAATTGCTTTCCATGCAGCGCGTGTGCGTGTCCGTGCTCCATTCCTTTAGATAAAACCTCTAAAACAATTTGAACGATGAATCCTACCAAAACCCAGATTCCAGCGTTTGTTCCAACCGCAGAATAGGCTTCTGGCAAAACGTGGAAAAAGCATAAACCAAGCATAAAAGCTCCGCTAAATGCCAAGCCCAACTTCAGATTATTCTTGCTAACCTTAACAGCCCAAGCTAGCATTCCGCCCATAAAAGCCCCGACTAAAAGAATAAGTAATTCCATTAAGCTGCTGGTTTTTTAGCTACAATTATCAACCTATCTGAGTTTTCCTCATTAAACGGTTCTAACTGATAATTGCCAAAAGTATCTTCTATTTCGAGACCTGCTACACGCAAGTATTCTTGAAAATGCTCTAGCCTTAACGCATCTACCTGCTCTTCAAAATCTAGCTCGATATCTCCATCAATTACATGAATTCGCTTTATGATTACTCCGCTGTTAACCTCTCTAGTAATCTCAAATCGAATTCCATCAATCGTTTTGTCTTCACTTAAAACAAGGTTATCCTCAACCTTAACGGCATTCATAAAATCTATAACCAACTGGCCTTCAGACTTAAGAGAATCAGCAACAGATGAGATTGTTTTCTGGTCGTCTTCGCTATTGTGGAAGTAGCCGAAACTGGTAAAGAGATTAAAGACTGCATCAAAATGCTCATTCCAAAAAAGGTGGCGCATATCATGCACAAAGAATTCCAAACCATCGGTTTCATTCTGCTTGGCCTCGGCAATACTTTCGTCAGACAAGTCGATGCCAATCACATCCATTCCTAAATCGTGTAAACGTTTAGAATGTCTGCCCTTTCCGCAGGCCAAATCCAATACTTTACTGGGTTTCTTTATGTCTAAATAATCTACTAACCGATTTACAAAAGCTTCTGCTTCTGTCTCATCTCTGTTTTGATACAAAGTATGATAGTATGGCGTGTTAAACCACGATACGAACCAATCTTCCACGTTTTTCGAATAAGTATTCAAAAGTATTCATTTGTTCTATTTTGAAGCTAAATTTCTACTCAACAATCAACACAAAAAGCATTGGTTTCGATATTTTTTTGGATTAGAGGTAACCAATTTCAATCTTGTAGGTATAATGCAGCAAACCAAGAATTAACGGGCTCCTAAAAAAACCAATTTACAGGCCTCATGACCAACACCAGTGCTGTTAAATCTGAGATACCTGATGCTAGAGAGATGGCAATGAACATTTACGACCTATATCACAGGATGGAATCCAACAAGGTTGTTCTTTCATTTAAGGGCGATGTAACATCTGAATTGATGTCGTCTATTCTTCAAATTATTGAGCAAAGAATGGATGATAGAAACGAAGCGCCTAGGCTGAGAAAAAAGGTTTACAATGTGCTTGTAGAGTGCTTACAAAACCTTTATCACCATATTGATGAAATGCCGTGCGAAACTGGTAAAGACGGAAAAGACCGTTCTGCCATTTTCATGGTAAGCCTTAATAGCAACGGGTATTCAATTACTACCGGAAATTACATTCAAACCGAGAGAAAACCTTCTTTTGAAAACAGACTTCAACGCATTAACTCGTTAGGAAAAGACGAGTTAAAACAGCTTTACAAAGAAGTACTAAATAGCGAA
>JBMYXX010000309.1:0-3475 GCA_049608805.1 Flavobacteriales bacterium
GCTCAAAATCCGCATGGCGAAGACCATTCAATTTTCATCTGTTTTGCACCAAAAGACAATCCGAAAATTGCATTGGCCGTGTTCGTTGAGAATGCTGGTGGAGGAAGCAAGTACGGAGCACCAATAGCCAGTTTATTGGTGGAGAAATATTTGCACGATTCTATTTCTAGGCCTCAGTTAGAATTGCCAATTCTAGAAGCTAACCTCATAAATCCAGAAGATTGAGAGGACAACGCAGCATATTTGATGGCATTGATTGGGTGATGGTTTTCCTCTACCTCACACTCGTTTTGTTGGGTTGGGTAAACATTTACGCTGCGGTTTATAATGAGGAACACCAGAGTATTTTAGACATAACGCAGCGGTACGGAAAGCAGCTAATTTGGATATGCTTATCAGTTTTTGTTGGGTTGGTAATCTTGCTGATTGATGGTAAGTTTTACTCAACCTTCTCCATTCCCATTTACGTTGTAAATATGCTGTTGCTTGTGGTCGTGTTGGTAACAGCCAGAGATGTTGCAGGAGCACGTTCTTGGATAGATATTGGTTCGTTTAAACTACAGCCGTCTGAGTTTGCCAAAAGTGCCACAGCTTTGGCGTTAGCCTACTATTTAAGCACCATCAACATTAAAATGGATGAGCTCAAAACCAAACTTATTGCAGGTATAATTCTGGCCATACCAGCAGGATTGATTCTTCTCCAAAACGATACAGGTTCTATGCTCGTTTTCGGAGCGTTTGCATTGGTGCTTTATAGAGAAGGCCTTTCCGGAAACTTCCTTTTATTCGGGTTGTCGGTTGCGGTGCTGTTCATTTTTGCGCTCTTGTTTACGCCAGTTACAATGCTCATTATTCTCTGCATTATTCTACTGGTGGTATTCCTTTTCCAACGGAAAAAAACATGGAAACTATCGCTAGGGTTAGGTGTTGCGCTGGTGGTTTTAATGGGCTTTGTCTATAGCGTTGATTACCTGTTTCATAACGTGCTAGAGCCGCATCAGCAAATTAGAATTGATGTGCTTCTAGGAAAGGCAGATGACCCAACAGGCGCTGGCTACAACGTAAACCAGAGTAAGATTGCCATTGGTTCTGGAGGGTTTGCTGGCAAAGGATTCTTAAAAGGCACACAAACCAAGTATGATTTCGTCCCAGAACAAACCACCGATTTCATTTTCTGTACGGTAGGAGAGGAGTGGGGTTTTCTAGGAACGTTTGTGGTAATAGGTCTGTTTACTGCGCTGATTCTTAGAATCTTCTTTATTGCGGAGAGGCAACGTTCCGCGTTCACCAGAATTTACGGTTACTGCGTTGGAACAATATTGCTTTTTCATTTCATGATAAATATTGGAATGACCATTGGCTTAATGCCCGTAATCGGGATTCCGCTGCCGTTTTTTAGCTACGGTGGTTCATCCTTACTTGGGTTTACCATCTTACTCTTTATGTTCGTTAAGTTGGATGGGTTTAGGCTGCAACAGCTGCGGTAATAAACCTGGCTAGCCCACTAGGGCAAAAAAAATGAACGTGAGGACTATGCCAGCGAAGGAGCCTAAAAGAGTTAAAAAGGACATTCTTAACCTTTCGTAGTTTTTGTCGCAATTGTCCTGAAGGAAAGCCTTGAATTCATCCTCAATGTTAAACAGGTGGGTAGTAGAAATCCACCTAAACCATGGATTAAAATTGAGTTTGAAAGGGTAAAGGTGTTGCTTTTGTCGAATTGCTTTTGATAAAGTGTGCCAATGGTAGATGGTCATGCCAAAGCCAATCACGTAAATTAAAATCAAATTGATTATTACCCCTGTCAAGAAATTCATGGATGAACAAATAAACAAAAAGCCCTTTCAGCATTGCTGAAAGGGCTTTCAAGTTTCTAAAGAAAGTCTCTCCTAGAAGAACTTAGAACGGTTATCGGTGATGTCCGCTTTCTCCTTCAATGCTTCGTAAACTTCGTAATCAACTCTAGAGGAAAGTGAAGAGTTAAGCGATGTCTTGTTAACTGTAAAGTCTGTCTGAGCTGGCGCTTCAGTTTTGCTTTCTAAATACACAACATAAACACCTTGGTCTCCCTTAATTGGAGCAGAAATGCTTCCTGTTTTCATGCCAGCAACAGCACCAAGTAAAGCAGGCTCTCTACCTAAACCTTGAATAGCGCTGGCGGAGAAAGAAATGCCATTTTTTACTTCTAACGGTAAGTTAGCGTTATCAGCAATTGACTGAATGTCTCCAGCTTTAGCTGCTTCTAAATCGGCAATAAACTGCTCAGCTTTTTTCTCTTTTATCGCTCCGGCTTCTAGCTCATCTTTAATCTCATCCATTGCGGTGAAACCATCTTCTCTAGCTGCAGCAAGAACTCCAATTACAAATGAGTTACCCAATTCAAACACCTCACTAACATCTTCTTTTTCTGCCTCAAATGCCCATCTAATTAATGGACGAGGGTTCTCTAGACCAGCAATAGTTCTGTCTCCTTCTTTCAAGTTGCTGGCAATTCTTTTGTTCAACCCTCGGTTTGCAACCTCTTGATCAAACGATGCCATTGAAGTAATGCTTCTTGCAAAATCATCAGCCTCACCAAAAATGGTTTGGAAGGTTTTTGTGCTAGCATCAACTCTTCTGTCTATAAAAGCTACAGCTCGTTTTTCGGTGTTTCCTTCTTGCTCCAATACTTCTATAATGTGGTAGCCAAAACGAGATTCAACCATTACTAAATCTCCTTCGTTGCCATCAAAACAAGCATCGTTAAACGTAGGAACCATTTGTCCTTCTTTGAACCAACCAAGGTCTCCGCCTTTAGAACCAGAACCTGGGTCAGCAGAGTTGGTGGTAGCTAAAAGAGCAAAGTCTCCGCCAGCTTCAATCAAAGCCAAAAGGCTATCTGCCATTGCTTTTGCTTGAGCAACTCCTCCGGCAGATTCTGGGCTAATAAGAATGTGTCTTGCATTTACAGAATCGGGAGCCATTTTAACTCCAACCAACTTGGCAAGTCTGTAAGTTTGTCCTTCTAGGTAAGGCCCGTGTACGTAACCTTTCTCTGCCTGAAACATCAGCGTGTCAATCTCTCCACCAAGTTCTCCTGCTGCTAACCAGCGTGCATTAAAACGAACATCAGATTCAGCATTTACAAGCTGCGTATCATTTTTAGCAGTCTCAAAATCGGCTTTCAAGTCTTCAGCCCAAAGACGAACTTTCTCGTAGTCATCTTTAGAAGGAACGACCTGAAAAGAAACGAATTCTACGTCTCTAGAGGCATCTTGCTCGTACTTGTCTTTATTGTCGTTGTAATAAGCCTTAATGTCAGCATCGGTTACATTAATAGTGGAGTCGGCAACAGTTTTGTAACGCTTAAGAACGTACTTAATAGTTGCTGTTTCGTTTTTAGAAACAAAGTCGCTTTGTGCTTCTGCACTGGTAATATATAGCCCTTTTTTAATGAGGTTGTTGTACTTCTCGCTTCTGCGCAGCTTAGCAATGTCGT
>JBMYXX010000310.1:0-3433 GCA_049608805.1 Flavobacteriales bacterium
GAACGCTATAACGTTGTAAAGTCAACAGAAGCGGCCTACAAGTATTTGAACGAAGCCTATGGGCGTTACAACAATTGGACATTAGCTGCTGCTAGCTACAACATGGGAATGGGAGGTGTTAACAAGCAACTCAAACGTCAGAAAGCGAAAACCTACTACGATTTGTTGCTCAACAGCGAAACAAGCAGATACGTATTCAGAATTATTGCAGCTAAAGAAATTCACGAAAATCCAACCAAATACGGGTTTCACTATCGCGAAAAAGACCTTTACAAACCACAACAGACCTACTCCATTGTGGTTGACACAACGGTTTCTGATTTGGCTTCTTTTGCTGAGATGAACAAGGTCAATTACAAGATTTTGAAGATTTTCAATCCTTGGATGAGGCAAAGCTATCTTCCGAACAAGTCGAGAAAGAAATACACCGTTTTGTTCCCAAAATCTGGCTATCACGATTTCAGTTCAACTGAGCTACCTGCACTTGTAGATAGTTCTTCTTCAGCTGTAGACACCCTGCAAGTGGAGGAGATTCATGAGTAAAAAAGCCAAGGCCGAAGACAATTTCTTAGAAGTCTATGGCGCGCGGGTTCACAACCTGAAAAACGTAAACATCAAAATCCCAAGGGATAAACTGGTTGTGATAACTGGCTTGAGCGGTAGCGGGAAATCTTCTCTAGCATTTGATACGATTTATGCTGAAGGACAAAGACGTTACATTGAAACATTTGCTTCTTATGCACGCCAGTTTCTAGGCACCTTAGAACGGCCAGATGTAGACAACATAACGGGTTTGAGTCCTGTCATTTCCATTGAACAGAAATCGACTAATAGAAGCCCACGTTCTACTGTTGGTACCGTTACCGAAATCTATGACCTTATTAGGTTGCTATTTGCGCGTGCAGCTGTGGCGTACAGTTATAATACTGGAGAACAAATGGTCAAGTATTCTGATGAGGAAATCATCAGAATAATTAAGAAGGATTTAAGCGACAAAAAGGTGCAATTGCTAGCGCCAGTTATTAAGGGTCGAAAGGGACATTACAAGGAACTTTTTGTTCAGATAATGCGCCAAGGTTTTCAGAAAGTCAGAGTTGATGGTGAGGTGCTAGACATTGATTCCAACATCAAGTTAGACCGTTACAAAGTCCATGATATTGAGATTGTTGTAGACAGATTGAAGATTGATTCTAAAAGCACCAAACGTCTTTCAGATTCAGTTCAGCTTGCGATGAAACACGGCAAAGGTTCTATGATGACCTTAGACCACGATTCTGACGAAGTACGGTTCTTTAGTCGTTCGTTAATGTGCCCGACTACCGGAATTGCTTATGATGAACCAGCGCCCAACTTCTTTTCATTCAATTCGCCTTATGGAGCTTGCAAAAAATGTAACGGTTTAGGGACTATTGCCGAAATATCTGTAGACAAGATTATTCCGAATAGAAAATTGAGCATTGGCCGAGGCGGAATTATCCCGATTGGCGAAGCTAAAGGCAACTGGATTTTCCGGCAATTAGAAGCTATTGGAGACAAGTATGACTTCACGCTAAAAACCCCCATTTCAGACATTTCTGAAGAAGCATTGAACGTAATTCTTTACGGAAGTAGTGAGGTATTTAAAGTAAAAGAAGCCAATTCTAGCGCTACAGGTTATTCGTTGTCGTTTGAAGGAATTATCAACTTTATTTCTCGTCAGAATGAAGACAGAAGCAGTAAAGCCTTACAGCGTTGGGCAAGCAGTTTTACACAGCGTAAAACATGCCCAAGTTGCGAGGGAGCAAGATTGAAACTTGAAGCCAGACACTTCAAACTACAAGAGAAGAATATTGCCGAAGTAGCGGGTTTAGATTTACAAGAACTGCAAGCTTGGTTCAAGAAACTACCATCAACCTTAAACGAAAAGCAAACACTTATTGCTACCGAAATCATCAAGGAAATTCAGGATAGAATTCAGTTCCTCTTGGATGTGGGTTTAGATTATTTATCGCTTGATAGACCTGCTCGCTCTCTATCTGGTGGTGAAGCACAGCGAATCCGGTTGGCAACGCAGATTGGTTCTCAGTTGGTGGGTGTTTTGTACATCTTAGATGAACCAAGTATTGGTTTACATCAGCGAGATAATCAGCGTTTGATTGACGCTTTGAAAAAACTCAGAGATTCAGGTAATTCCGTGATTGTTGTTGAGCACGATAAAGACATGATGGAATGTGCCGACCATGTGATTGACATTGGTCCGAAGGCTGGTATTTACGGTGGAGAGATTGTAGCGCAGGGAACAGCTAAAGAATTGCTCACCCAAGATTCACTAACCGCATCATTCCTTAATGGCGGACATCTTATTCCTGTTAAGAAGAAATTCAGAAAAGGAAATGGAAAAAAGCTTGTAATTAAAGGCGCTTCTGGCAACAACCTGAAGGACGTTGATGCCACGTTCCCACTCGGAAAATTCATTTGCGTAACAGGTGTTTCTGGTAGCGGAAAATCAACCTTAATAAACGAGACCCTCTACCCTATTCTTAACCGAGAAATCTTTAAGGCGAACAAAGTTCCTATGCCTTACAAGAAGCTTACAGGTATAGAGAATATTGATAAAGTTATTGCCATAGACCAAAGCCCAATTGGACGTACGCCAAGGTCAAACCCAGCAACATACACAGGTGTTTTCTCCGATATCAGAAACCTGTTTACCATGGTTCCGGAGGCACAGATTAGAGGCTACAAACCAGGCCGATTTTCATTTAACGTTAAAGGCGGAAGGTGCGAAGAATGCCAAGGTGCGGGACTAAAAACCATTGAGATGAATTTCTTGCCAGATGTTCATATCAAATGCCCTACCTGTAACGGAAATCGGTACAACCGAGAGACGTTGGAAATACGTTACAAAGGCAAATCTATTTCGGATGTGCTGGACATGAATATTGACCAAGCGGTTGAGTTCTTTGCCAATATTCCGTCTATTCTAAAGAAAATTAAAACCATACATGATGTTGGACTAGGCTACATCAATTTGGGACAGAGTTCTACTACACTTTCGGGCGGTGAAGCTCAACGTATCAAGCTGGCTTCTGAACTCTCTAAACGAGACACAGGTAACACGTTTTACATTCTTGATGAACCTACAACCGGACTACATTTTGAGGATATTAGAATACTTCTGGAAGTGTTAAACAACTTGGTAGACAAAGGAAATACGGTGCTTGTAATTGAGCACAACTTAGATATTGTTCGTTCTGCAGACCACATCATAGACCTTGGTCTAGAAGGTGGAAAAAGAGGTGGTGAAATCTTGGAAATTGGTACTCCAAATCAGATTGCCAAATCTGGCAAAGGACACACCAGCATTTACCTTAAAAAGGAGCTAGAGGGTTTAGGTGTGAAAGTCTAGCCTCAACCGTCACGATAAATGTTGGGGTCTGTTAAACTACCGTCC
>JBMYXX010000311.1:0-3430 GCA_049608805.1 Flavobacteriales bacterium
TTGCGTTCTTCAGTTACAACAAAGGTTTGCCGCTGGGTATTCGTTGGATACTGTACCCAATATTAGGAGACAAACTAAAAGGGCCAATTGGGCATTTTTTAGATGTAATGGCCGTGGTTGCTACCATGTTTGGTTTAGCTACAACGCTTGGCTTGGGTATTCAGCACATTAACTCTGGCATGAACCACTTGTTCAACATACCAGAAAGTGCCAACGTTCAGGTTATTCTCATTGCCATTATTACACTGTTTGCCACGGCATCGGTGGTTTCAGGTATTCATAAAGGAATTCAGGCCCTGAGTAAAGTGGCATCTGTAATGGCCATTATGCTCATGCTGTTTATGCTGATTGTAGGTCCTACGGTTTTCATACTCAGTTCGCTGGTTCAGAGTGGCGGATATTACCTGCAAAGCATTCTAAGTACAGGTACCTGGATGGAAGTGTATCGAGGTACAGATTGGATGCATAGCTGGACCTTCTTCTATTGGGCATGGTGGTTTGCGTGGGCGCCTTTTGTTGGACTGTTTATAGCGCGTATTTCTAAAGGAAGAACCATTAGGGAGTTCCTATTAGGAGTTGTGGTAGCGCCAACTGCCGCCATTATTGCATGGATGGGCATTTTTGGAAGTACGGCTTTTCACATTGAACTATTCGGAAATGGCGGCATTACCGAAGCTGTAAACGAGAACATTACCACTGCCCTATTCACGCTTTTAGAACACTTTCCGTTATCGTATTTCAGTATTCTATTTGTGGTAATTGCTGGTGTGATTTTCTTCGTCACCTCTTCAGATAGCGGCTCTCTCGTTATCGATTTCATTACCAGCGGAGGAAAGGAAAAGACAGATGTCCGTCTGCGTATTTTTTGGGCATTAATGGAAGGGCTTGTTGCTTCCGTTCTTGTTCTTGGTGGTGGATTGATTGCCCTACAAACGGGTTCGCTGGTTACCGGATTACCCGTATGTATTCTTATGCTAGTAGTTTGCTATTCTATGCTGAAAGCTTTGCGAGAGGAATACAAAGAATTGAAGGAGAAAGGGGCTGTTGATTAGCCATATTCTGCTACCTCTCGCAGCCTAAATCACCCCAACATTTTCAGCTTTTACAATTGTTACTTTCGTAACAAATAACCTACTTCAATGAAAAATTTATTTACAATTCTCATATCGGTTTTCGCTTTTTCTGGCTTTGCGCAAGACGGAACCTCAGACGTAACTTTTGGGACTAACGGCATTGCATCACTTAATTTCATTGGTGATGATGAGCATGCTGCCACTGAAGTTCTGCCTAACGGTAAAATTCTAGTCCTTTCTGAAACATATAGCAGTTTATACGGAATGCTTTTGCCAACCGTCACTAGACTAAATACAGATGGTTCTTTGGACTTGAGCTTTGGAACCAACGGTTCCGTGGCAATTCAAGCCATAACTATTTGGAACAACAGTTACGCCTTAACGTTTGACGCTCAAAATCGACCAATTGTGGTACTAAACGGTGATGACCAGCTAGAAGTAATTCGTTTGCTTGAGAATGGCACCATTGATACCGATTTCGATTTTGATGGGCGAGCTATAGCGGATTTAGGGCCCGAACAAGAACACGTTACCGGAGTTAAGGTACGTCCAAACGGTAAAATTGTATTAGTCTGTGCTTATGGTTTAGGTTTTGGTGCGGCTCAATTCAATAGCAATGGCTCTCTTGACAACACTTTTGGAGTGTCGGGAATTATTAGCCACACAGTGCTGGGTACTACGAACGTATTCCAAGGGATGGCGCTACAGGACAATGGTAAAATACTGGTCTGTGGAAGAACCACCTTTGTCTGGGGGAAGCCCATGTCAATTTATCGGCTTAACGCTGACGGAAGCATTGACAATACATTTGATGATGATGGTGTTAAGCACAGATTGGTTGGCTTGGATGAAACTTTTGGTTACGAAGTACACGTGTACCCTGATGGCAAAACATTGGTAGCTGGCTTGGCAAAGTATAGCTCAACCGAGAGAAGAGGCTTTCTAGCTGCATTTGATGTTGACGGTTCCGGATATGATATGTTTGGAAGCACCGACATAGTAACCTTAAATTTATCTGGAGGCTTAGATTGGTTTACCACGCTAACTGTTCAAAATGACGGTAAAATTCTTGCCGCAGGACATTTTAATTATGCGAACCCTGTTACTGATGTTGGTTTTTGGGCAGTTCGATTTAACGCTGACGGTACACTCGACCCAACATTTTCTAATGATGGGTCGGTGGTTACTTATTTACCCGGTCGTAATGTGTTCATCGAGGATATGTGCTTAACTCCAGAAGGAGATGTGATTCTAGGCGCACGAAATGTTCTCACGACTTCCGCTGATTCGGATATGGCATTGCTAAAACTTACTGCTGGGCTTGCTGTGTCCATTACAGAATCAAATACGGTAGATTTCAACATCTACCCAAATCCAACCTCAGAAGCTTTAATTGTAAACCTAGCTGAGCTTAATGGAAACAACGCAAGTATTCGTGTTGTAGATGCACTTGGTAAAGAAGTAATCTCTACTTCAGATGTAAAGGGTAACAACACCACTTTGAATGTGAATCACCTTGTAAAGGGCACTTACTTTGGAACAGTTACTTCTGGTTCTGAAACAGGAAGTTTCCAGTTTGTAAAGAACTAAGACAAGAAATAAACTAGACCATTGTCTAGTCAGGGTAAAGCCGTTGGGTTTCGTTAGAAGGCGAAGTTTAACGGCTTTTCTGTTATCAAAAACCTGCTTCGATAAATCGAAGCTTTCCCCTCTCATCATTGAGTAAAACGGAATCGGGGTGAGTTGAAAAAGGCGAGTTAGAAACTATGCAACAGCCTTCCTAATCTCAGCCAAAACCTTGCTAATATCCTCTGACAATTCATCATTCATAAACCTAATAACACGAATTCCTAACTGTTCAATAATGGCCGTTCTTTCTTCGTCATAATCTTTTTGAAAGTCATGGATTTTTCCATCGACTTCAATCACCAACTTCTTCTCGTGGCAATAAAAGTCCGCAATGAAAAAGTAGTGTAGGTCGTTGGTGGTTTGGTAAACAATCGGATACTGACGATAGAACTTCCTTCCTGACAATTTCCTGTTCCGAAGATTCGCCCATAGAATACTTTCAGAATCCGTGCTGTTTCTTCTGAGTTCTCGGCAGAGCTCGACAATCTTCTTTTTACTGGAGACGGGCATGAAATGAAATTACAACTCTTTTCAACTCACCCGTGAAACGCAAAGCGTTTCTTTCCCCTCTCTTTCAAGAGAGGGGTGGCCGAATACAATAAGGTCGGGGTGAGTTAGAATAGTGAGTTAAATCAAGACAAACAGAATGCTTCCTTCATACTCAACTCTCCCCCGTTCAGCAAGCTGAACTTTCCCCTCTCTTCGAAGAGAGGGGTGGTCGCTAGCGA
>JBMYXX010000312.1:0-3422 GCA_049608805.1 Flavobacteriales bacterium
TAGGAATAACCTGAATAATACCAGAAAGGTCTTCGCTTAAATACCGCTCTGCAACTGTTGGCAAACGGTAAGATTGTCCTACAGAAGCACGTATAAATGTTCCTTTTGCCGCTCTGTAGTTAAGCCCACTTCTAAACACTGGACGACTGGTTTCTGTGAAGTCATCAACCCCAATAATCTCGTATCGTACACCAGCAACCGCGGTTAAACCTCGCTCCCAAGTTTTTTTACTTGCGCTAGTTGAATCTCGTCTCCCTCTTTTGGCAATCCAGTTGTGTTTAAATTCTCCTTGAACATAAATAGCACTAGAATAGGTAGTTCTCAATCCGGTATAAAGATTACTAGATGATAGGCCAACGTTTAGCGGAACTCCTGCTGTAACCGACCACTTTTTCCAGAGTTTCTGAAACTGGTAATTAACCATTACTTGGTGCGATTTGGCGTGTGGCGTCTCTTTTGGGTTTTTAGAAATCCGCATGATATACATGTACCGCGACTCCAAGGAATGCTTAAATCCTTTATCGTTTAAATAATGAAAGTGGGGGTCTATGTTGGTTCTAAGGTACCTGTCATCGCTGGGCACAGCAGACCTGAGCGCTCCTTCATTAGGATTGCTCGCAAGAAAGAAACGCCCCGAATTCTCGTACATCAAAGTGCCGTTAACCCCGTAGTTCATACCAGGACGTTTTTTGCTGTGAACACGTGTTTTAAAGTTGATGCCAGCTCTAAACTCATCAGCATAACTCTGGAAGCTACGGTGGTTAAATATGTTACCACCAACAATCAAATCAACGTTCTTAATTTTTCTTGCGTGGTTAATGTTTAGCCCAGAAGAGCCACGTACCTGACCATTATTCCACCATTTAAGCGTATCGCTGGGGTAGTTTACGGTCGTATCAACCAAAACGGTTATCAAAGAATCTGGATTACCCGCACTTGGAACCTGCCTAGACACCCTAGTATCGTAGGTTTGATCACTGTACAAATCTGGTGGGTTATCGTAAATCATCTGAAAAACAGAAACCTGTGTTTTAGGTTTTGATGACTTTGGCCAAGCCGTAATAACGTTAACCACACCATTGAGAGCCGAGCTTCCATAAACCACGCTAGATGCTCCTTTAATCACCTCAATTTGTTCTATGTTTTCTACTGGTGCTTGGGTTAGCTGTGCTTCACCCAAATCGGCACTCATAAGAGATGTTCCGTCTTGCATAACGGCTGTTCTGGTTCCTACACCGTAAGACCAGCTACTTCCTCCTCTAATACTTACCTGACTGTCTTGAATAGTAACACCTGGTGTTTTATCAATTGCGTCTCCTAAATCTGTTGCGTTTGTATTTTGAATAAGTTCCTTGCCAACTACCTCCATTGAAACCGTTTCTTCGGCAATACTTTTCTGGTATTGGCTAGAGGAAACCACCACAATATCAAGCACTTCGGAACTCATTCCGAGGCTTACGTTTAACTTAAGCGGAGCTCCAGACGAAAGGTCAATCTCCTTCTGTTTAGGCTTATACCCAATGAAAGAAATGGTTAAGGTGTGAACGCCTTTTGAAAGCTTAAGCGCAAACTTTCCGTCTAAATCGGTGGTAACACCAGTTCTGTCTTCTGTAATAACGCTGGCGCCAACTAGTGGTTCGTTGCTTTCTTTATCGGAAATTACGCCAGAAACCACCACATCTTGAGCGGCAGCTTGTAACGTAAATCCAAGAAAAAGTACGAGGGAAAGGAGAGGTATTCTCATATGGTAGGTAAGGTGGGATGCCTAAAAGTAAGAAAGATGCCCATCTTTGAAATCGATAAAAAAGTCCATGACTAATTCAATGCGGCAGCTGTCGCTTTTTGTACCAATTGTTCTTGCTGCTTTTTGCGCAATTGCTCAACCATTAAAAGATGGTGAAGAAACCCTTTCTGTTGAGGCGCAATCTTTTGAGCTTGTGGTTCCCGAGCAGGAGGGGCTTTCTGGCGGTCATTTACAAGGTGTGCAGCTACATAACGGAACGTTAATCGTATCCGGAAGCTCAAAGTCGTTTGGATACTTGGCCTTCTTTCAGCTGCTAAAAGGAGATTTCAAATTTTTAGGACTCAAAAAGCTAGCTCAGAAACCGCTCAATCATGCTGGCGGTTTTCAGGTTGCCGATAATTGGCTGGCGGTTGGGGTTGAAGACCCAAAAGGAAAGCGAGAATCTGTCATTCAGATAATTGATATCTCTACGTTTGAGAATATCTCGGCTCCGCCTGTTTACTCGCTGGCGCGAAAAGGAGAGTGGAAATTTAGCACAGCCGGAGCGGTTGCACTGCTCAAGCGAAAAGACCATTTCCTTTTGGCCGTTGGTTCTTGGGATTCTACAACCATAGATTTTTACCGCAGCAATCATCTCAACCCAAAAGCGGAAGACTTTGAATTTGAGCGATGGACAACTTGGGATAGCCGAGAAGCTATTAGGAAGAGCTGGATTTCTAAATCTTACGGCAGTTACCAAAACCTGCAACTCACCCAAGACGAAACGGGCGTTTATTTATCAGGATTTCATCGAACAAAAAACGGCTCAAATCAGGTTGATGTATTTAAACTTAACCCGGGTGCTGACCCTTATACATTGATTGATAAAGTAGGTGTCTATTCGGTGCAATGCAACAACGATGTGACTTTTAGAAACGGTGGCGGATTTAGTACGTTTTTCGGACTACCATCAATTCTTGCCGTTGGACACAACTTGGTTCCTAAAACGAGGGTTCAAATTTTTCCGATTAAAGCTGACTAAAACAGTAACTTCGTTGTTATGAGTACAATTGCGCCAAGTTCACCGCTTGTTACCTTAGAAGTTACACCCTCGGGAGAAACGACTGTAAAAGACGTGTTGGCACGGTTTCACCCCGTAATGAAAAAACAAGGGTTCGGGAATTTTGAAATGGAGCAGGAAGGGTTTTATCAAGCCAGTAAAGTTGGTGGCAGCATACTCTCTTCAGAAAAATATGTGTTTGCAGAAGTTGTAGAGGATAAAGTGATTATCAATATCGATGGCCATTCTATTTTCGGACTTAAAGGAGTGGAACAAGAGTTAACCGCCATTAAGAATGCCTACGATTCTAGCCTTGATTGTAACACGAAATTAGACGGCCCTAACTATGCGAGTTCATTAATCGGGAGTTTGCTCTATACGGCACTTCCAATTTACACCAGCGCAGCTTTTGTGATGTTCTTTATGTACCAGTTTGGAGGGTTTAAGCCATCCAACATAATCAACATTTTGTTTTACGCAACGTTGGCTGTTATTGGTGCAAAAACAAGGTTTTGGGTAAACGAAAGAAGAAAGAGCCGGCCGGTCTGGAAAAGTGTTTTGTTCCTGTTATTGGTGGCGCCTGTGTTTCTTACCACAATGGGAATAATCATTTGGGCATTAAAAGCCTTCGGCTAAAAC
>JBMYXX010000313.1:0-3418 GCA_049608805.1 Flavobacteriales bacterium
GATTATGACGATGAGAAAATTCAACTTGCCGCAAACACACATTACAAAGCTGGAAACATAGAATTTGCGCAAGCAGACTTAACGCAATTCAACCCTGAACAAGCCGATTGTTTCATCATTAAAGATGTGTTGCACTACTTCCCTGCTACTGACCAAGAAGCATTACTCAAACGCTGTGGCGAAAAACTGAACGCTGGCGGAACCATCATTATCCGTGATGGAATTGAAGATGAAAAGCAAAAGCATGGCGTAACCAAAATGACTGAGGTTTTCAGCACTAAAATCTTCGGCTTTAATAAGGTAGAGCATCAATTGGAATTCCTACCAGAAGAGCGCGTTCTTTCATTTGCTAAGGAGTTTAATCTAAGTTTAGAGCGCTTGGAGAATAAAGCGAGTTCGAATGTGACTTTCGTTTTGACGAGGTGAAGTGTTAGTTTGACACGTTTATTAATTCACGATATGTAAACCTCTTTTCCCATTCAGACCATATCTCGTTAAGGTTATCCCTTTTTTCTTGAAATTCAGTTCAATCATCGGAGAAGCTGCTTCATCAACTCTGTCCCAAACGAGTTCATTATCGATTATTGATTTCGCTTTATCCAGATTAAGGTCACTCGCGCTCTTATTAGTGTTATTCTCATAGCTCATAGCGCAAGAGCTATTGTCCTCATATGCAATGACCTGAAATCTAAGTACACCTCTTAGTTTTTTAAGAGTTGATCTATCAATACATTTTGTAAGAATATCGATTAGCTCGTCATTATTCTTGAATGCGTAAATAGAGTCGCTTTCAAGAGCAAATCTCTCTGTATTGCAGCCTTCATATTTTTCTGGATAAATGTTCTGTGCTGAAACACTTGCCATTCGTAGCGTCATTAAAACAGAAACTAACAAGTAGAATGGGCTTGGCATGATGGATTGTTCTTGATTGTCAAGCAAAATTAGTGGATTGATCACTTACACCAACTTCGCAGCCAAATGGCTGAGAAGGTTTACGACTGCACAATTGTTTGGTAACGGATTAATGGTCGCAATGCGCGTACCTCGGTAAGGAAAAACCATCAACCAAAGCCCCTCTCAGAACGTCTCGTATCAAATGGCAAAAGCTATCATTCAGGTTTTGGTAAACCTTGGTACTTTCGCATCACGATAAAAGACACAAAAATGAGTTACGATCTTATAGTAGTTGGTAGTGGTCCTGGAGGATATGTTGCAGCCATCAGAGCATCACAATTGGGAATGAAAGTGGGTGTAATAGAACGCTCCGAATTAGGTGGAATTTGCCTCAACTGGGGATGTATTCCTACTAAAGCATTATTGAAAAGTGCGCAGGTTTTCGAATACATTCAGCATGCGTCTGATTACGGAGTTACCGTTGGTAACAGCAAGGCCGAAATTGGCGAAATGGTGAAACGAAGCCGTGGCGTTGCAGATGGAATGAGCAAAGGGATTCAGTTCCTACTCAAGAAAAACAAGATTGACCACATTGAAGGTTTCGGAAAGCTGAAAAACGGAACAACCGTTGAGGTAACCGCTGCGGATGGAAAGAAATCAGACGTTACCGCTAAGAATGTAATTCTTGCGCTAGGCGCGAGAAGCCGTGAACTTCCAAATTTGAAGCAGGACGGAAAGAAAATTATCGGTTACAGAGAAGCATTGGTTCTTGACAAACAACCAAAGAAAATGGTTGTGGTTGGTTCTGGTGCCATTGGTGTTGAGTTCGCGTATTTCTACAACGCTATTGGTACCGAGGTAACGATTGTTGAATACATGCCGCGCATTGTTCCTGTTGAGGACGAAGAAGTGAGCAAAGGCCTAGCACGCTCGTTTAAAAAATCAGGCATTAAAATTAAAACTGATAGTTCTGTTGAATCTGTAGATACTTCTGGTACTGGTTGCAAAGTGACCGTAAAAACCAAGAAGGGCGAAGAAGTGATTGAGTGTGATGTGGTACTTTCTGCGGTAGGCATTCAGGCCAATGTAGAAGGTTGTGGACTGGAAGATGTAGGAGTTATTGTTGATGGCGGTCGCATTAAAGTTGATGAGTATTACGCTACCAACATTCCGAATGTTTACGCGATTGGCGATTGTATTCCGGGCCCCGCATTGGCACACGTTGCAAGTGCAGAAGGAATTATTTGTGTGGAGAAATTAGCAGGAGAAAACCCAGAACCATTGGATTACGGAAACATCCCAGGATGTACATATTGCTCACCAGAAGTATCTTCTGTAGGTTACACAGAAGCTGCGGCCAAAGAAGCTGGTTACGACATTAAGGTGGGTAAATTTCCATTCTCAGCATCAGGCAAGGCAAGTGCTGCTGGCGCGAAAGATGGTTTTGTGAAATTGATTTTCGATGCCAAGTATGGCGAGCTATTAGGTGGCCACATGATTGGTGCAAACGTTACAGAAATGATTGCCGAAATCGTTGCCATCCGAAAACTAGAAACAACTGGGCACGAGATTATCAAGACGGTTCACCCTCACCCAACCATGAGCGAAGCCATTATGGAAGCTGCCGCTGCGGCTTATGATGAAGTGATTCATTTGTAAGACCAAATGAAAACCGACCATTCAATATGTTTGCTTATTCCGTATTACGGGAAGTGGCCGGTATATCTAAATCTGTTTTTAGCAAGCTGCAAAGGCCATGACAATCTTCAGGTTCATCTAATCTCAGATTTAAGTTTAAGTCAAGAGAACAAGCCAAATAATGTGCATTTAGTAAACATTAGTCTTGCCGACTTGGTAGTAAGAATGAACACCAAACTAGGTTTAAACTTGACCGAGATTCAGCCGAGGAAAATTTGCGACTTCAAGCCAGCCTACGGTCTTTTGTTTGATGAGCTTACCGAGGGTTTCGATTTTTGGGCCTATGGTGATGTTGATATGGTGTTTGGCAATTTAAAAAGGTACCTAAAGCCAGAAATCCTTAACGTGAACGACATTCTTACTTTCCGTGAAGAATGGATTCATGGCCCATTCACTATTTTCAGAAACAACGAATACACAAAGACCCTTTTTAAAAAATCTAAAGATTGGCTGAAGGTTTTTTCATCAGAAACCCTTTTTTGTTTCGATGAATGTGGAAAAAAACACAGAATACTCCGGACCGGAATAGACCCCTTAGACATTGAAGTTCCTGTTGCTCCGAATGACATCCACGACATGACGCAGGTTATTAGAGCAGAGGAAATTGATGGCAAACTAAAAATATACCGGAGATACTACGCAAAAGAATCGCTACCATTTGATGAAATCATTTGGTGGAATAATGGTAAAATAGAAGGGGCTGGTTTTGCCGAATATATTTTCTATCACTTTGTTTGGGACAAGTTCCAAAAGCAGTTCGTTTTCCCGAATTGGAAAACAATTCCCGACCGTTACTTCATTACAACAACGGGCTTCTATCTACCTG
>JBMYXX010000314.1:0-3412 GCA_049608805.1 Flavobacteriales bacterium
AACCTGTTCCGTTTCCCCAAGCAATATTGGCACCAAAACTATCTTGGCTTTTAAAACCAAAAACATCCCTTCCGAAGTAACCGCTTGCAAAAATTCTATCCTTTGGGCCTAGTGTGTAGTTCAGCTTCGCGTTTACATCAAAGAAATAATAAGAAGCTCCCGCGAAGAAACCTCCGCCATTACCACCATCATCATCGGTTGCCAAATCGGCAATGGCTCCGCCAAGTAGCCCAGCATAGGCAAACCGCCCCGAAACGATGTAGGAGCCCTTGTCTTTCACCAACGGGCCTTGCAACGTTAGTCTTGAGTTGATGACGCCCAAGCCACCTTCCATCTCAAACTTTTTCTTGTTGCCTTCTTTCATGCTAATGTCAAGCACCGCAGCCAACCTACCACCATATTTGGCAGGCATTCCGCCTTTGGTCAGCTCCATTCCTTTAATGGCATCTGCGTTAAAAACGGAGAGAAAACCGAATAAGTGCGAAGCGTTGTAAACCACAGCTTCATCCAACAAAACCAAGTTCTGGTCTGGGCCACCTCCGCGCACATACAAACCAGCGTTTCCTTCAGAGCCCGACTGAACTCCGGGCATTAATTGAATGACTTTAATGATGTCAACCTCGCCCATTAAAGCCGGGATTTCTTTTACCTGCGCAATGGGAATGGCCACCGTGCTCATCTTAGAACTCTTGGTATTCTCGTCCTTCTTCTCTCCTTTCACCACTACTTCTTCCTTGGTGTAAGCAGATTCCTTCAACTCCAAATTGAAATCAAGGTCTTTGTCTAGCTTGATTTGTTTGGTAAATGTCTCATATCCAAGAAAGGAGACCTTCAAAGTATAGTCTCCCTCGGGAACCGTCAATGAATAAAACCCATAAACATTAGTAGTTGTGCCTTTCATCAATGGCTCCACAAACACGTTGGTTCCAATCATGGTTTCTCCATTAGCGGCATCGGAAATTGTTCCGCTAATAGTGTATTTATTTTGGGCAAACGCGTTGAAACCAATGCACAACAACATCAGGGGAAGAAAAATCTTACTTACTGTTTTAAGTGTTGAGCGCAATTGAAAATCGTGGTTACGTGCCGTTCAAAATTGGAGGCGCAAAATTAACCGAGAAAAGTTGTTTTTGTTTCCCAAAAAGGCGAATTCCTTATCGGCTAAACGACAAAAGCGACCGAAGCCGCTTTTAAGTTGGGATGTTAGTGGACACCAGACCAAACCCAACTGGTCCTACAATAGATTTCTAAGGTTAACAACACTGATGGTTTCAAGGGTACATCACCGAATTGGATTGCTCCTTCACAAAGTCAATCAGCCCTTGACAAAGCCATTTTGACACGCCAGAAGGCCGCATATATGTTTGTCCGAAACATCAACTAAAACAAACATGAAGAAATTATTACTCTCACTTTTAACCATTTCAGCATTAAGTGCAAGTGCACAGGTACCTTCTGGTGCTCGATTTCAATTTGAGTTTACAAACGGAAGTTTGGCAAACGGAGCACCTACCACCGCAGGAGATTTATCTGGCAGTTTCGGGGCTATAACCGATAGAGTTGGTGCAATTGGTAATGCAGCTCAAGTTTCAAGCCCGTTAAATGGCGTTTATACCGAAGCTTCTAACTCGGTAGAAACCACACTGTCTTTTTGGATGAAAACTGGCAACATAACCGCAAACAAAAGAGTATTGCAGATGTATGGAGCCATTCCTACCGGATACAGGTTTGAGTATGATGGTTCTAACTTTTACGTGAATTTGGCCATAGAAGATGTTTCAAGTAATCCGAGTGGTGGCTACGCTCAAATATTTGCGCCAAGTGTAGATGACAATAACTGGCACCATGTAGTTGTAAGAACAGCTGCTTTTGGTATTAACGGAGTTGAAATTGAAGTGTTTTTAGACAATGTGAATATGCCTATAGCGCTTAACCCAATTTTCACCACGCCCGATTACCTTACCCACTTTATAGAAGGTGCACATTTCATAGTGTCTCCAATCAGCAATTACTCAGGAGCAGTTGACGACATCTTTTTCTACCAATCTGCTTTAACAGATATTGAAATTGGACAACTTTATAATGCGCTAGCACCTCCTTGCACGGTGACTATTCCGAATACCATTTTCAAGAATCATCTTCTTGCAGACCTTACAATTAACACAAACGGTAACTCTGAAATAGAGTGCGCAGAAGCTACAGCGTTTACAGGTACAATTAATGTAAATGCAATGGGCATCACAGACTTAACAGGAATTGAAGCGTTTACTAATTTGACCATACTGCATACAAACGAGAATTCGCTTACCAGCTTAGACCTTTCTGCAAACACATCTCTACAATACTTTTATTGTGAAGACAATGGTGGTTTAGCCAGCTTACTGGTACCAAACACTAACACGTTGTTACAAATGACTTGTGACGGTAACAGCATAAGCAACCTAGATGTTTCTGGTAGAGCTATGCTTAACTATTTAAAGTGCGACCATAATGGAATGCAAACCCTAAACGTTTCTAATTGCACGGCACTAGGACAGTTAATTTGCGGTTGGAATCAACTAGTCAATTTAGACCTTTCTACCAATGTCAATCTCTTCACGTTCTTAACCGGCTTTAATGCATTCACTTCTTTAGACCTATCGGCCAATATTGCCTTAACAAACGCAGGTGTTGGTTATAATGGCGCTTTAACCAGTTTGAACATTGCCAATGGAAATAATGCTGCGCTAACAGGGTTTGATGCTACTTCTTGTGGTAACTTAACGTGTATTCAAGTAGATAACGCAACTGCTGCAGCCGGATACGCTAACTGGTATAAAGACGCCACGGCAATCTACAGCGAGAATTGCCAAACTGTAGGAATTAGCGAAGCAACAACTGAGACCTTCTCTGTTTACCCCAACCCAGCAGTAAACACATTAACAATTGCCAATGCTAGCACCGCTATTGCTAAAATGACGATTGTTGATGTAACAGGTAAAACGGTTAAAACCGTTGCGGCTAATACCACTACAATTGATGTTGCCAACCTTACTTCTGGCGTGTACTTTTTACACGTACAAACTGAGGATAAATTGGTAACCAAGAAGTTTGTGAAGCAGTAATTATCACAGTAGTCCACACCCCTATTATCAATCCCACTTTACCTAGCGTAAAGTGGGATTTTTTGTGCTCTATAAACCGCTACACAAAGTCAATTGTGTTCTTCACAAAGCCGATTAGAACCAACCATTTGCACCGTATATGTTTGGTTCAAACTAATCAAACATGAAAAAACTAATACCACTCTTTTTAGCCTTTGTCTGTGTTGAAGCGCTTGCCCAGCCGATTGTAAACATTCCTGATGCTAGCTTTAAATCAGCCTTGGTAAATAACCAGTTTGTCAACACCAATTCTGATGGCGAAATTCAAG
>JBMYXX010000315.1:0-3344 GCA_049608805.1 Flavobacteriales bacterium
ACGAATGCGTTCAATTATTAAGCGCTCAATTCCTGCTAGAATAAAATAGCCGCAAATCATTGTTCCAGGAACGGTCCATCGTTTACGCATAGCCATGAGAATGGCAAAAATTACGATCGACATTAGTATTTCGTAAATGGGAGTTGGGTACGCCATTCCCGTTAAACTGGTATAACCTTTAGAAGCGTAGTAGGTGATTAAATCTACACCCAAAACATTGTTTGGGTAATCGTAAGCCCATGCCCATTCAGGAAGAAAACTCATCCATTCTGGCATCGGATTGTCGTTGGGAATTCCCCAATCTCCATCACCTGAAACATGGCATCCTAACCTGCCAAAGCCATAAGCTAGCGCTAAGGCTGGCATTACTGAATCAAAAACATGTATGGTGCTGAGTTTGTGTTTTCTAGCGTACCACACGAACAACGACATGGAAACAATCATTCCTCCGTAGTAGGAAAATCCGCTCATTCTGGTAAGCGCACCAATAGGGTCAGCCATAACCTCATCCCAGTTTTCTAGGTTATGAAAAAGCTTACCGCCAACTATGGCTCCAAATCCTACAATAATTGCAATGTTTCCAACGTGCTCTTCTGCATGAACAAAGCCACTATCTCCAGCCTTCTTTATATCCTTTTTGTCCTTTTTTACAGGGGGAAGTAGCCCGAGTTGTTCCTTCCTTCTAAGCTCATAGGTAACAAGAACGCTGGCTACTATAAAGCCAAGGCCAACCATCATTCCATAACTCTGCATGTACTTAAATGCTGGCACGGAAACACCGAAAAGGTCTAGGAATAATTCGTAAAAAGTTGGATACATATTCTAGGTGTTAGGTCTTAGCGATTAGGTTTTAGGTGAACTAGAATCTCTTGTGGGAAAGTTGCGGCTTGAACCTAAGCACTAATAGCTGATAAAACTTCGCCATCAAAGATTCCATCGTCAGAAAGTGAGGATAACTCGGTTGATGCAATTCTCCCCGATAAGCTTTCATTAAACGGAATACGAACGCGCAAATAGTTTTCTGAATAACCGAACATAAAACCGTTTTTATTTTCATGTTCGAAGAGCACGTTTTGGGTTGTTCCTTCAAACTCTTGGTAGAAAGCACGCTTCTTCTTTTCGCTGAGAATGGTCAGCATTTTATTACGCTTTCGTCTTTCAGGAATAGGAACAACGGAGTCCTTCTCTCGTACAGCTGTGGTGTTTGGCCTTTCAGAATAAGTAAATACGTGCAAATAGGAGATAGGCAGTTCATTCAAAAACTGATACGTTTTCATGAACTCTTCTTCTGTCTCTCCTGGATGGCCAACAATAACATCTACGCCAATACATGCGTGTGGCATTACTTCTTTGATGGTCTCGATACGAGAACGATAAAGTGCTGAATCATAACGCCTCCGCATTTTCTTCAGCATAGTATCTGAACCACTTTGCAATGGAATGTGAAAGTGAGGAACAAACCTGTCTGAAGTTGCGCAAAAACGAATGATTTCATCGCTCAAGAGATTCGGTTCTATGGATGAAACCCTGAACCTTTCAACATCTCCAGGTAGTTTGTCTAACTGTTGAATAAGTTGATGGAAATTCTCGTCCGTACCAGAACCGAAATCGCCAATATTCACGCCAGTAAGCACAATTTCTTTAACACCCGTTGCAATAGCTTCTTGCGTAGATTTAATGCTGTTCTCTATGGTTTCGCTTCTGCTTCTTCCTCGCGCTAGCGGAATGGTGCAAAACGAACAGAAATAGTCGCAACCATCTTGAAGCTTCAAGAATGTCCGGGTTCTATCGTTAGATGAAAATCCAGGAACAAACTCCTTTACGTCCTTTATCTCACAGCTATGCACACCAGCTTCAGGTGCTTTTTCAAGATTCTCAATGTAGCTGGCAATGTTGAATTTTTCATTCGCGCCAAGCACAATATCTACACCTTCGATATTGGCAATTTCTTGCGGCTTTAGTTGCGCGTAGCAACCAATTACAGCAACAAAAGCCTTTGAATTTACCTTAAGCGCTTGTCTTACAATGTTTCTGCAAGTAGCATCTGCTTGGTCGGTTACAGAACAAGTATTGATGATATAAACATCAGCCGATTCTTTGAAATCGACACGTTTATAACCCGCAGCAATTAAGCTACGAGCAATTGTACTCGTTTCAGAAAAGTTGAGTTTACAACCAAGAGTATGAAAGGCAACGGTTCGCATAGCGGGGCGCAAAGGTAGTGGTTAGTGATAAGAGAATAGTGATTAGTGAATGGGAGAGATTTAGATAAATTCGCGGGTTATCAAACTCCATTCTATGAAAGCCGTTTTTCTTTTCTCGTTTTTCCTTTTATCTCAATTTGTCGTTGCACAACAGGTGTCTCACGCCACTTTTTACAGCAAGGAGGGTTATCTGTTTACCATTTATTTAAACGGTCAAAAGATGAATGAAGAGCCACAAACTGAGGTTCGACTCATAAACCTTACACAACCATATTACTCTTGCGAAGCGGTGTTTGAAGACCCAGCGTTGGAGCCCGCTAAAAGAAGATTGCTTCAGCTTACAGATGCGCACGGGAATAGAGTAGATGCAACGTTTGTTGTTGAACACAACAGAAAAGGAAAAATGAAGATTGGCTGGAAATCGCAAAGTCTATATCCAAGATATATTGAAGAAGTACGAGAAGAACCAACCGTAGTTATTGTGAATAATGGTGGAGCTACCCAGGAAGTTGTGCGGCAAACCACCACTACCAGAACGGTAGAATCGAATTCTGATGGTGTTAATATGAGCTTTGGCGGTATTGGCGGTCGTGTAAACATCAATACCGGTTATTCTGAACCCGTTGTTGAGGAAGTAACTACTACAACTACTGTTTTAGCTCAACCATCTGCACCAGCCGCAACTTCAGATTTACCTTGTGGCGGAACAATTCTGGGTGCTAGTGATTTTGAAATGGCTTTGAAAAGTATTGCTTCGCGAAGTAGCGATGAGGGTAGGATGACTTCTGGGAAGCAGATTGTTTCTACCAACTGCTTTACCACAGATCAGGCTAGGAGAGTGGTTGATTTGTTCCAAGCTGAAGATAGCAAACTAGAAATGGCCATTTACGCCTATCCGTTTGTGATTGATAAGGGAACGTATTTCAAGATGAATGGTGCCTTTGCCAATGAAGCTAGCATTGATGAGTTGAATAAGGCTATTCTGGCGGAATAACCAGATTATACTTTGAATTCTGTTACTTCGGAAACTCCGGCAGATTTCAACCCTTCCAATCTGATTTCTCCAATCCTTACTCTTACCAACCTCAAAGTTGGAAAACCAACTGCGGCAGTCATTTTTCTGACTTGACGGTATTTGCC
>JBMYXX010000316.1:0-3331 GCA_049608805.1 Flavobacteriales bacterium
GCAAGTTGTTTTTCTGCTGCCAGCTTAGCAACACGTTCTTTTTCTGCCGTAGCTTCTGCTTGTTTAGCGGCAGCCTGCTGTGCTTCAAACCTAACTTTTGCCTCCTGCTTTTTTCTTTCCTCCTCTGCCTGATTAGCCTTCTTTTCTTCCTCAGCCAAAGCTAGAGCGGCTTGTTCTGTTTCCTTTGCTGCCCTTTGTTCGGCAAGCCTTCTTTCTTCGTCTTCCTTGGCTTTTACTGCCAAAAGCTTTGCTTCCTCTTCGGCAGCCAGCAGGGCTTCGGCAGCCAAACGTTCTTCTTCAGCAGCTCTGGCAGCAGCAGCCTCTTTCTCCTTTTCCAAACGGTCCCTTTCCGCCTGCATGGCTAAAATATCACTACCAAACACAACCTCATCTAGCTCTACTACGCCATCATAAACCGCATATGTTTCCTCATCATCAATTGGCAATTGTGACACAATTGGTTCATATCCGTCCGCTTCATAAGAAATAGAATAGGTTTCATTTGGCGGTAGAACCAAAACATAATATCCCGTTTCCGGATTTGGTCTATATGTTCCTATCTGGGCACCACCTTCATCACTAACTACAATCTGAGCTTTAACATTAGCATAGTCCTGTGCCGGAACTTTCAATACACCTCTAGCTACGGCAACAGCATTAGACTGTTTTGGTGTAAGCCGAAGTTTATAAAGGTCTGTATCTCCAAAACCACCATCCATTCTAGAGCTATAAAACGCGTGTCTTCCATCTGGCGTAAGGCTAAAGAATACATCGTCTTCTGCCGTGTTAATTGGGTAACCGATATTCTCGGGAACGGTCCAAGCGCCATCCACGAATTCAGTTTTAAAAATATCGAAACCACCCATTGAGGTATGCCCTTGCGAACTAAAAATAAGTGTGTTCCCATCTGCCGAAATAGCTGGCGAGTCTTCCTCATATTGAGTATTAATAACACTTCCCATGTTCATTGGCAGCCCCCACTGATTATTTGGAAGTTTTTTACAATACCAGAGATCTCTACCTCCATATCCGCCATCTGACCGATTAGAAACGAATACGAGAATGTCTTCAGTTGCATTAACCGTAGCATGAGTTTCCCAAGAACTTGTGTTAATCTCAGACCCTAACTCCTCTGGGTCAGTCCATCCATTGGCCGTTTTGCGGCTTTGGTAAATATTACCATCACCATTATCGTCTTTGTAGATAAATAGAAGTTGTCCGTCTGGAGAAAGGCCTATAGCTGCCTCGTGTCCGTTTGTATTGATATTACTACCAATGCTTTGCGGCTGACTCCACTTTCCATTGGGCTGCTTCTGACATACATAGATATCATCATAGTAGTTTCCCTCTTGATCTTTTGCGCCACCTGTACCACCTTCTCTTCGGCTTGTAAAGATGAGCACACGTCCATCAGCAGAAACAACAGGACAATAATCTGGATACTTTGTATTAATACCAGCTCCAAGATTTGTTGCCTTAACACCAACCGGGTTTTTGACAAGCTCCATTGCATTTTCGGCATACTGTATTTGCTGCCTTACCTTGTTGTAGGTAGCCACATCATCCATCTCAATAAAAGACCGATAATTATAGTAGTTGGTTACAGCACGGTCGAAACGGTTTTTGTAATGATACGCTTTACCCAAATACAAATAGGCTAAACCTGGTGCTTTTCGTTCTTTCCAGTTTGCCTCCTGATGTTCTAACGAAACATCTCTAGTTGCACTTTCTAGTCTTTTGATAGCAATATCGTGGTCCTTTTTCCCTAGCAGATAGCAAACTCCTAAGAGGTAATTGAGGTTTGCATTTGTTGTGTCAAACGCGTACAAATCCTCTAAAAGCGGCAAGGCTTCTAAATACACTCCATCATAAGTGAGTGCATCTGCCTTATTAAACTTCTGCTTAAACTTAGAATCTCCGTACGGTTGAGCCACGCACATTGCAGACACCGTTACAAACAACACAAATGAAATAAGATGCTTCATTTCCCTTTTTCCTCGAAATCAATTACCGTTTGATTCCCAAACATGGATGCCCAAAATCGGCTAAATCCATATAAGCGGGCAAAGATATAAGAATTACGAACTTGAATAGGAAGGGGTTCTAGGTAGTGAAAACCCATGTTTACAAGCTCAACGTTCAAGCCTAATAGGCTTAAGCTGAATAGCCCTATTAATTTCGAAGTAAGACGTATTTTCAGGTACAAACAACTTTTCAGATTTGTACAAGTAATCGTTGGCTTCGTAAGCAATATTGTAGTTTGTACCTGGATGTAAAATCAATACAAATTTGCCATTATCGTCACGCGGTTTGTAAACCCCAAACAACTCCCCAGAGTCATTATCGGTAACCTTAATCGAAACTCCATCTGGTCTTTTACCATTAGCATCTGCCACAATTGCTCCTTTATACACAGTAAGAGGAACCTCCCGGTCGTTATCTAGCGTTACCATGAATATGTCTTTTCCACCAATACCTTGTCCGGTAGATGATGAGTAATACGCTCGTTTACCATCAGCAGACATTACAAAGAAATACTCGTCATCTGCAGTGTTCATTGGATGGCCAATATTCATAGGTGTTGACCACTTTCCGTTCTCTTCAATTGAGAAGAAAATATCGTAACCACCCATACTATTATGCCCTTTTGAACTGAAGAAAAGTGTTTTGCCATCCGGATGAATGAATGGAGCTTCCTCATCATACTTGGTATTAAGCACAGCGCCTAAATTTTCCGACTTTCCCCATTCTCCATTTGGAAGCCTCTTAGCTCTAAACATATCCATTCCACCTTCTCCTTCTCTATCTGAAGTGAAATAAAGCGTTTGACCGTCTGCAGAAACAGTAGCGTGAGTTTCCCTGAAAACCGAATTCACATTATCGTTTAAGAGTTTTGGCTCCGTCCAAGAACTTCCTTTTAGTTGGCAGACGTAAATATTTCCATCACCAAAATCATCTCTGTAGATGTAGAGTTCCTGGCCATCTGCAGAAAGACCAATAGTTGCTTCGTGTCCTTCTGTATTTATGGTCGCACCAATACTAACTGGCTTTCCCCACTCTCCGTTTTCGTCCTTCTGTGAAACAAATATGTCTTCAAAATACTTGTCATCTAGATCAAGAAAACCGCCCGTACTAGTTGGCCTTCTTGAAGTAAAAATCAACATGGATTCCGATGCATCTACAACGGCAGAATACTCATCATAAATTGAATTAATGTTCTTCCCAAGGTTTTCCGTTGTTGCAGAAATTGGCGATTCAACAATTAACTTACCGTTCATGCAAGTCTGAATCATCCATTCTATTTCTTCCTTTTTTTCTTTCCCAATTCCAC
>JBMYXX010000317.1:0-3311 GCA_049608805.1 Flavobacteriales bacterium
AGCCAGGTCTTGGGCCACTACACACAGAGTTTGACGATAAAGGAAACGCCTACACAACTTTCTTCATCTCTTCTGAGGTTGTAAAATGGAAGTTAGGTACTTGGGAAGTGTTGGACAGAAAGCCAACGTACTACTCAGTTGGTCACTTGATGATTCCTGGTGGAAACTCAAGAAAGCCTTGGGGTAAGTATTTGGTAGCCATGAACAAGATTACCAAAGACCGTTACCTGCCAACAGGCCCAGAACTTTGTCAATCAGCACAGTTGTATGACATTTCTGGAGATAAAATGGAGCTTTTGAGCGATTTCCCAACTATTGGAGAACCTCACTACGCGGCCGCTTGTCCTGCTGATCTAATCAAGCCTAATCAAACTAAGATTTTCAAGCTTGAAGAAAACGAGCACGCATGGGTTGCTAAGAGCGAGAAAGAAGCAAAAGTGACGCGAGATGGAAACGAGGTTCATATTCAAATGACAAGTATCCGTAGTCACTTTGCTCCTGACAATATTGAAGGTGTGAAAGTTGGAGACAAGGTTTATTTCCACGTAACAAACTTGGAGCAAGACTTTGATGTACCACACGGATTTGCAATGATTGGTGCAAATACTTCGGAATTGTTGATTATGCCTGGTCAAACGGAAACCATCATTTGGGAACCTAAACAAGAAGGTGTTTGGCCGTTCTACTGTACTGACTTCTGTTCAGCACTACACCAAGAAATGCAAGGATATGTTCGCGTTTCACCAGCGAGCTCAAGTATAGACTTATCCTGGTCTCTGGATGGTGAGTAACCGGGATGGTTTATGAGAGGGAGCGGGCAGGGTTAAACCTGCCTGCTCTAAATCTCTCTTAAATAGTACCGTTTGCTTTCTGCATCAGACACGCATAGAGTATCTCTAATCTCTGAAATAAGCCTCTATTGAACACAGTAGATGTGCTTGGATTGCCCCGCAAACCGCGGTATTGGAATTGAATTGCCTAAAGAATACTGAAATGAAAGCCTCAAAGATTTTAATGATTATCGGTGCTTTATTGCCTGCATCCTTGTTTTTCGTTCCAATGTGGACGATTGAACTAAGCGCTCCGCAATACCCTGAACCGTTGGGAATGGAAATCTGGATTAATAAGATTGCCGACATGAAAACGGGCGATCTTCAGAATATCAACCTTATGAACCACTACGTGGGAATGAAAGAAATTCCAACTCACATTCCTGAGTTTGATGTGTTTCCGTGGGTTATTGGCGGAATGATTATTCTTGGAGTTATTCTCGGATTTATCGGAAATCGCCTGTTATTCCTTGTTTGGTTTTGGCTGGCCGCAATTTTTGGATCTATTGGCATGTACGATTTCTACCAATGGGAATACGATTACGGGCATAGTTTGAACCCCAAGGCGGCAATTAAATTTATGAACGATGCTGGTGATTTGATTACCTATCAGCCACCACTAATTGGAAAACAGTTAATTCTAAATTTTGAGGCATCTTCTTGGCCAGCAATTGGAGCATATTTGTTGTTTTTGGGAATGGCATTGAGTATTGTTGCCTATTGGGTAGGCAGATACGAAGCCGGACATAAGCTACCTCCGCTTTAAGACATAAACCTACTAGGTTTTCAAAACCTAGTAGGTCTTACTAAATTTCAAATTGAACATCATGAAAAACCACCATCCAATTTTCTTGATTCTGTTGTTGTTCCTTACTGCTTGTGCTATAGAACCGCAACCCATCAACTACGGTAAAGACGCATGTCATTACTGTAAAATGAACATCGTAGATAGTCAGCATGCCGCACAATTCGTAACCGAAAAAGGCAAATGCTATAAGTTCGATGCCATTGAGTGCATGCTCAATCAAATGAACGAGTTTGATGAAGCTCCAATTGCGCTTCACCTCATAACCGACTATTCAGCACCTGGCGAGTTGACTGATGCAACCAAATCAACGTATCTGATTTCTGATGCGATTCCCAGTCCAATGGGCGCATTTTTATCTGGATTTTCTTCTCAGGAAAAAGCTGTTTCTACACATGCAGAAGTAGATGGCGAACTCTTAGATTGGTCACAGCTGAAGCTGAAATACGAGAAATAGTTTCATTCCATGTTCAGGCTAACCATCCTTTTCCTGACCCTCCCATTCTTGGTGTTTGCCAAGCAGATTGATGTGTGCGAAAGTTGCACACAATCAACCATTGAGAGCGCCATTTCTGTTGCCGATAGTGGCGATGTAATTCTGGTAAAAGCTGGAACCTACAAGGAGCACGAAATCAGTATTGATAAACCATTAACACTTAAAGCCGATGGCGATGTAACTGTTGATGGCGAAAAGGTTGGTTACATCATCAAAATTCAATCCGATTACGTGACCATTTCAGGTTTGCACCTGAAGAATGTCGGCATCAGTTTCACCAAAGATTATGCGGCTGTTTACCTCCATCGGGTAAAGCATTTTACTATTGAAAACTGTACGTTAGAAGCCGTGTATTTTGGAATGTTAATCGAGAAATCTAGCCACGGATTGATAAAGAATAACGTGGTAAGTAGCGAAGGAACTGAGGAGGTTACAGCAGGCAACGGCATTCATCTTTGGCACAGCAATAATGTCCGAATTGAAGGCAATCATTGCCACAAACTACGTGATGGAATTTACTTCGAATTTGTAACCGAAAGTGAAGTGGTAAACAATCTCAGCGAACACAATTTTCGCTACGGATTACATTTCATGTTCAGCAATAATGATGTTTACACCGACAACACATTTCAAGAAAATGGAGCTGGTGTTGCGGTCATGTTTTCCAAGTTCATTCACATGGAAAACAACCTTTTTAGAAAGAATTGGGGCTCGGCTTCTTACGGCTTGCTTTTAAAGGAAATTTATGATGCCGAAATCATCAATAATCGATTTGAAGGCAACACCATCGCCATCAATATTGAAGGTTCTACCCGTATCAATTACACCAATAATATTTTGAAGAGTAACGGTTGGGGAGTGAAGGTAGCTGGGGCGTGCTACAAGAACATTTTTGAACGCAATAGTTTCAGTTCAAACGCCTTTGATGTTTCGTACAACAGCAAGATGAATGATAATCTGTTCAATCAGAATTATTGGGGAGATTATACGGGCTACGATTTGGATAAAGACGGTTTTGGCGATGTGCCGCATCGACCAGTTAAGTTGTTTTCTTACATCGTAAATCGTACGCCAGAAACCATCGTTTTACTAAGAAGCTTGTTCGTAGATCTCATCAACTTTTCGGAGAAGGTTTCGCCCGTTTTTACCCCAGACGATTTGGTAGATGAAAAACCATTAA
>JBMYXX010000318.1:0-3295 GCA_049608805.1 Flavobacteriales bacterium
TAATCGCGGATTGGTCAGGAATTGCAATCTCATCTTCATACAATTTGAAGCCCATTGCAATACGAATCTGAAGCTTCACAATGTCAATTCCGGTTACCATTTCAGTAACCGTATGCTCAACCTGAATACGTGGGTTTACTTCGATAAAGTAAATATCTCCGTTCGGGTCAACTAGAAACTCAACGGTACCAACGTTATTGTACTTAACCTCTTTGGCAATCTTAACCGCGTAGGTAAACAGTCGCTGACGCACCTCATGAGCCAATCCCATTGCCGGAGCAACCTCAACAACCTTCTGAAACCTTCGTTGAACGGAACAATCTCGTTCGTGTAGATGGATGGTGTTTCCTTCATTATCAGCTACAATTTGAACCTCAATATGCTTCGGATTCTCGATGTATTTCTCAAGAAAAACGGTATCGTCACCGAAAGCTCTTCCTGCCTCACGTTTAGCTTCGTTAAAAGCATTTTCAAGTTCAGGTGCTTCGCGAATAACACGCATTCCTCTACCACCACCGCCAGAAGCGGCCTTCAACATTAGCGGATAACCAATTCTATCAGCCTCTTTTAAAGCGATTTTGAAGTCAGTTAAGTCCTTTTGACTGCTTTCTATAATCGGAACTTCACAGCGCTTTGCAACAGCCTTAGCGGCCACTTTATCGCCCAGCTGAGCCATAACTTCAGGCTCTGGACCGATGAAAACAATTCCGTTTTGACGGCATTTTCTGGCAAACTCTTCATTCTCAGAAAGGAAGCCATAACCGGGATGAATGGCATCTACATTCTTTTCCAACGCCAAATTGATAATCTCATCAATATCGAGGTAAGGTTTTAGCGGCTCATCATCGTTCCCAACTTGGTAACTTTCATCCGCTTTATAGCGGTGCAAAGAATAACGGTCTTCAAACGTGTAAACAGCTACAGTTCTGAGCTTTAGCTCCACACAAGCCCGTAGAATTCTGATGGCAATTTCACCGCGATTAGCGACTAAGACTTTTCTGATTTTCATAGGATATTCTTGATGCTTCGAAAATAAATAAATAGCAGTCTTTGGAACGAGATTTGAAAGGATGTTTGCAACATCTTTTCAGCATTTTCTGTTTAGCAGGAAACTTATCTTTACAACATGGTTAAATCGTTCTCAAAGCAATTCATTTCAGGCTTAATTTTCTTCGGCTTAACATTGACTCTTTCGACTGCATTTGCGCAGGACCAAAAGATTAAATGGGTAAGTCTGGAGGAAGCTGAGGCTCTAAGAAGAACGGAACCTCGTAAAATCTTGATTGACGTTTACACGGATTGGTGTGGATGGTGCAAGCGAATGGATAAAACCACGTTTTCCGAAGCTAAATTGGTCGAATATGTCAATGCGAACTATTACGCGGTAAAACTCGATGCAGAACAAAGAGAACCTATCACATTAGGTGGAAAAACGTACGAATATGTTGAGCACGGAAGACGCGGCTACAACCAAATAGCCAAAGAATTGCTTCAGGATAAAATGAGCTATCCAACTGTGGTGTTTTTGGATGAAAACATGAACATGATTCAGCCTTTGGCTGGCTATAGAGATGCTAAAGAAATGCAACCCATTTTGGAGTATTTAGCTACAAATGGCTATAAAGAAACCCCTTGGGAAGATTGGCTTAAAGCTCGTGCCGCCAACTAAAGTTCAAACTCTCGAATAGCTTCATAAACAGATTCCAACTCCTCCTCAGAAATGCAATAAGGCGGAATGATGTAGATGATATTTCCTAACGGGCGGAGGATAATTCCTCGCTCCATGAAGAAATCGTAAAGCCTATCTCGTAAAGAGTTAAAATAGCCCGTCTGAGTACCAGTTTCGTACTCAACGGCCAGAATGGTTCCTTTGTGCCGAACAGCCGCCACACCTCTCAATTCTATGGCTTCTTTGGCGAATTCTGCATGTTGCTTCTCAATACGATTGATATTCACCCAAGTGCCGTCTTTCTCCATTAAATCGAGACTAGCACAACCAGCCGCACAAGCCAACGGATTTGCTGTGTAAGAATGTCCGTGCAGGAACGTCTTCATTTTCCCTTCTTCTCCTTCTGACCAAAACGATTGATGCATTGCATCGGTGCAGACCGTTACTCCCATAGGAAGGAAGCCTCCAGTAATGCCTTTGCTCAATGCAATCAGGTCTGGTTTTTCTTCGCATTGGTCCATGGCAAACATGGAACCAGTACGTCCAAAACCGGTCATAACTTCATCAGCAATGATGACAATCCCCTTGTTTCGACACATGGAAATCATCTTATCTAAAACCGCTGGAGAATAGACTTGCATTCCGGCAGTCCCTTGCACTAACGGCTCATAAATAAAAGAAGCAACTTCTTCTTTTTCAATTATTTGAGACAATCTATCTAAACATTCACTTTCATTTCCCGCAACAGGCGTTGGAATGAATTCCACCTCAAATAAAAACGGGTCGAAAGGCTTGGAAAACACACCTCTACCTCCAACCGCCATGGCTCCGAATGTATCTCCGTGATAAGCATCTTCTAACGCTATTACTTTGCGTTTTGGAGCTCCTAGATTGAACCAATACTGAAAGGCCATTTTCAAGGCAACTTCCACAGCTGTAGAACCATTGTCGGAATAGAAAACCTTCGTGAATTGCTCAGGCATATGTTCCAATAATCGTGTCGCCAATTCAATGGCAGGCTCATGTGTAAATCCCGCAAACATCACATGCTCCAATTCCCCAACCTGTTCTGCTACACGCTTTGAAATATGCGGATTACAATGCCCATGCAAGTTCACCCACCAGCTCGAAATCGCATCTAAATAGCGTTTTCCGTCTGCATCTATCAACCACGAACCTTCGCCACGAACAATCGGCACATTGACCGTATCCGTATTTACTGCCGTGAACGGATGCCAGACAGATTTTCTATCGTTTTCTCTCCACTCACTCATTCAACAGCGCTTCAATACTTGATTTCAATCTTACGGCTTCCTCTTCAATTGTAATTGTATTCACCTCTTCCAACTCGTTTATTCGAATAAACGGCACATTCATTTGTGTTTCGAAATGACTTTCTGTGGTCTCATGCGATGTTCCACTAATTACGAGGGCAATTACATTCAAACCCGCTTCTTTCAGCACCTTCCAGCTTAGCACGGTGTGATTAATACTTCCCAAGTAATGTCTCGTCACCAAAACCACAGGCAAGTTCAATTTTACCATCAAATCGAGATAAGTTTCCGTTGAATTAAGCGGAACCATTACGCCTCCAGCCCCTTCAACCACTAATACATTATCTGATTT
>JBMYXX010000319.1:0-3286 GCA_049608805.1 Flavobacteriales bacterium
GTGCTACCCGGTTTACGAAACCGGATATCAGCAAAATCTTAAGGTGGTTGAAACATATCTTAATTCGGTTGAAAACCTTATTCCTATTGGCAGATATGGCGCATTTAAATACAACAATCAAGACCATTCTATTCTTATGGGAATTCTTGCTGCCGAAAAAGTTTTAGGAACTTCTAAAGTTGATTTGTGGAGCATAAACACCGATACAGAATATCAAGAGGAAGGAAGAATTAAAGATGTGTTGCTTCAGTAATGAATGGCTTAATGGTTAATTCTAGGAACATTGAAATAGCCAATTTGGGATTGATAGGAATCTCATTGGCCTTAGCTTTAATGTTGCCTTTTCGGTTTTTTCTTTTTGCCTATGCCGTGCTAGGGCCATTGCATTATTTAACGGAATTAAACTGGCTTCACGAGAAAAAATACTTCGTTAAGAATCGGACATGGCTTCTGGTAAGCTTGCTACTTGTTGGCGCGGTGGCATTCCCTAAGGTTGCACAATTTATTGGGCTGGGCAGCAACAATATAGTTGCACCAATTATTGGTTGGATGGATTCGGTTTCTAACGGAGCAATTTTTCTCGGACTTTGGTTGGCATTTGTGCTTGTTTCGATTAAATCAGCAAAATGGCAACTGGTTCTTGGCGGAGTCGGACTTTTAGTTGCCTACTTACTGAATACAGTTCCAATTTACACTGTGATGGTTGGCGCAATGGTTCCAACCGTAATACATGTTTATGTCTTTACAGGATTGTTCATGTTTTACGGAGCACTTAAATCGAAATCTGTTTTGGGTTACCTAGCCACCGCAGCGTTGCTCTTAGTTCCCATAATTGTTTGGCAATTAGATGTTAATCCTAAGATTTATGACATTCCCTCATTTGCCAAGGAAACGTTTATAGAAAACGGTTTCTACAAAGTGAATATCAGCCTAGCCAAGCTGTTTGAAATTACCGATGGAAAGAACTTCTTGTTTTACGGAGCATGGGAACTGAAAGTGCAAACGTTTTTAGCCTTTGCTTATGTATATCATTACCTCAACTGGTTTTCAAAAACCGCCATTATTGGTTGGCACAAAAGCATTAACCAGAAAAAGGCAATTGCAATTTTAGCTGTTTGGATGGCCCACGTTACGCTGTTTGTAGTTGATTACAGACTTGGTTTTGTTTCCGCTTTAGCGTTAAGTTTTTTGCATGTAGTTGCCGAATTTCCTCTAAATGCAACAAGCATTTTTGGAATTTTTGAAAAGGTAAAACTCGCCATTAAGCGAGGCTAGGTTTAGGTAAAATGATGAGGTGATTTGGCCTTATTCCGCCTTTAAACTATCGGTAATCATTTGCAGATAGCTTGCGTTTACATCGGCACCAAACTTTATTGCTTTTTGGCTTGCCGCGTCTGCACCATGATAGTCCTTTCTTAAGAACGCTACTCTAGATTTCCATAGGTAAGCCTTGCCATCTCTGGGAGAAAGCGCCACCCATTTTTCAATGTCTGCAAGTGCCTGTTGGTAATTCTCTACTCGCGTAAAAACAACACCTCTATACTGATATCCTCTATAATCTAAAGGTTGTTTGAGAATGGCTTTATCGTATTCCTTTATTGCTAAATCAAAGGCGTTTTGTCCTTCGTAAATAACGCCAAGGTTAAGGTGCACAAGAATGTTGCTGGTGTCTAAAAGTGCTAGCGTTTTAAACGTTTTTATGGCATCATTAAACCGATTAAGCCGCATGTAGTTAATGCCCAGATTTAACCTTGCAGGATGATAAAGTGAGTCTAAACTGAGTGCTGAGCTAAATGACTTTTCGGCTTCTTGATAATTCTCGATTGACTGATTGTATAAGCCGAGTTCCTGATGCATTACAGGAAGGTTTGGAGCAATTTTAAGGGCCTTTTCAAAATCGGCTTTAGCTAGGTCTGATTGCCCTTTTTCCATTCTAAACCTACCACGGTTTATGTAGCCTTTTTCATTGTGCGGGTGCTGGTTTATAACATTAGACCAAAGTGTTTCCGGACTTTCCCAAATGTGCGTGGCTGCGTTGGCCGTGTATGTAAGCCATCCGCAGTAAACCAAGCCAAAAACAGTTAACAGATTTCTATAAACCATTTTTGCTCTGAGTTTTTTAAACACCGAAACAGCAAGCCAAGAATAGAGAAAAAACAATCCTAAATAAGGCATGTAAGTGTAGCGATCTGCAACTAGTGCATCTCCAACAGGAAGTAGTTGAATGACGGGTAGAAACCCTACTAAGGTTAGGCCAATGCCGTAAACAACAGTTTTATTCTTTCGCAGGAAAAAGAGCAGAGTTAGCAGTGCAATGGGCGTGGTAATAGACAAAAGCATATACCACGGAAGGCTACCTGTGTTTGGCGGATAAGGGTGAAAACCACCAATTTGAAATGGGAATATAGATTGCACCAGATAAAGCGTAAGCGAGTACGCAGAGGTAAATGCCGACAGATAAATTGGAACATCTGAAACTGTGTTTAGCGCTGCGGTTTGTGATTGGCTATGAATAGACATTAGTCCAAAAGCAAGGCTAAGTCCGAAAAACGGAATCTTTTCGGTAATCATTTTCAGGTAATCTGTTCTTCCTTTGAAGTGGTCTGTAAGCAGCAAAAACAACGGCAATACAACTGCCACACCTTTAGAAAACAAGGATGGAATGAAGAGTAAAAGGGCTAATACATAAAGTGCCGAACGGTTTTGCTTGCTTTCTATGTAGTAAGCCCAACTAAGTAACGACCCTGCAAAGAAGATGGCGTAGAGCAGGTCTTTTCTTCCTGTAATCCAAGCAACGGTTTCTACATGCATAGGGTGTATTCCAAACAAAAAGGCAGTTAAAATGGCTACCCATGCGTTGTTTGTAAGCTTTTGAATGCAGAAAAAAACCAAACTCGTTATACCCAAGTGAAGGATGAGGTTAACCAGATGAAATCCGAAAGGGTCAAATCCACCAAAATGGTAGTTAACTGCCCATGTAAGAATTGGTAACGGCATGTAAGAACCGTTTATCTCGGAGGTTTGAAAGATGAGCTTAATCCGCTCCCAGCTTAGCGATCTAACCAGCAGATTGTCTATAATATTAATCTTGTCATCCCAGCCTAACCAACCGTTTGTAAGGGTTGGCAACAGCACCAAACTTGTAATAAGAAGGATGATTACAACCGAAACAAACGGGTTAGATTTAATGGTGTAGAGCATCTTCATTGGTTGCTCGAAAATAAGCAGGTTAAAATTCCAAACATCAAATCAATTTGAACTTGGATAAGTACATTACGGCTTCAAA
>JBMYXX010000320.1:0-3275 GCA_049608805.1 Flavobacteriales bacterium
CGTACAAGCTGTTCGATGCAAATGGCATTGAACTTCCTATTGGGTTCAAAAATGGGTTTTGCGTTATGGACTTAGAATGCTCTGGTGGAGGGACTGCACAATACGGTTGTAGTACAATGGGAATCACCGCTGGTTGTGGAGATATTTACTCTTCTGGTCTTTCTTGCCAATGGATTGATGTTACAGATGTTGACACAGGTGTTTACACGTTTGTTAATACAACTAACTGGGATAACGACCCTGATGCATTGGGTAGAATTGAAACTAACCTAATGAATAACTGGGCGCAACTTTGTATTTATATTGGTAGAGATGCAAGTGGTGCAGCCTACGTAGATCAGCTTGGAGAATGTGACCCATACGTAGATTGTAACGGGGTAATTTACGGCCCAGCACAGCCAGATTGCGAAGGTGTTTGTGGCGGACCATCTTTGAGAGGCGACATCAACACAGATACAATTCAGAATGTAATGGATGCTCAGATGTACATCAGCGATATTCTTGCAGATGACATTTCTGCTGCTGAGTGTAATGATTTGAACGCTGATGGCGAGATTGATGCTTATGATGCCGCATTAATGGTTGATTGCTCATTAACAAACGAAGGTCATGTTACTGGTTCAGCGCACGATCATTGCAACTTCCCGTATGGCGTAACCAACATTTACGATACGGTTTCTTTTAGCATCGGACATATAGACCATAGTCAGCAAATTATTGACATCTACATTCAAAACCCAAGCGCCAAGATTGCTGCATACCAGTTTGAAATGGCTGGAATTGAGATTGAAAGCGTTGAAAACTTGGTTGATCCAGCAAGCTATCCGACCAACCCAGAATGGGCGTTAGGTGGAACAGAAGTAATCGGAATTAGCTACTTAGATTCGGTTATTCCGCGTTTCCAAAACCCTACCCCGCTTTGCAGAATTCATTATTTCGCTTTAACCGATACAATGATTTGTCTTACCGAGGTTAAGACTGCTGTAAACCAGAATTATGAAGAAACTATTACCAGAGTAGATGCATTCAACGCATGTTTAGTTGCCCATACTGGTATTGATGAGTTGGAAAATGGTGGAGTTGAGTTAAGCCTCTTCCCTAACCCAATGGAATCTACATCTACGCTCAAAATCGAAAACAGATTTAGCGCAAACATTAATGTTGAGATTATTGACCCGTCTGGTAAACGCGTAAGAGATTATGGAAATGTTAGCACAACTAGTGTAACCATCAACAAAGACAATTTAAGCGCAGGAATCTATTTCATTCAGGTTACTGACGAGAATAGAGTACTGAATAGAGAAAAGCTAATCGTTCAATAAACAACTCACTTTAATACTTGTTACATTGAATCCTCGCCAAATGGCGGGGATTTTTTGATTTAACGAAATGAAAGAAAAACTAAATAAATCAGAAGCCGAATGGCGAGAGCAGTTATCCGAGGAAGAATATCGGATACTGCGCGAGAAAGGAACAGAAAGAGCCTTTACAGGGGAATACGACATACATTTTGAAGATGGAGCATATCATTGCGCAGGTTGTAAAACCAAACTCTTCGACTCAGGTTCTAAGTACGATAGCGGTTGTGGCTGGCCAGCATTTTACAAAACCGCAGAAGGTGGCGCTGTAGTTGAGAAACTAGATAAATCGTTTGGCATGATAAGAACAGAAGTTCTTTGCGGCACCTGTGGCGGTCATCTTGGTCATGTGTTTCCAGATGGGCCTTCAGACAATGGAGGAATGAGATACTGCATCAACTCCGCGTCCTTAAATTTTGACTCCGAAAAGCAATAAAAAAGCCCCGTTTGATGATTCAAACGGGGCTTTTTAAATATAATTTTCAATCTTATTCTACCACTTCAAGAGCAAGTGTTACATCTAAAGGTTCTCCATTTAGAATTGCCACTGCTTCGGTTACTTCTTTAAACCCAGGGAAAGAAAATTTTGCTAGGTATATTCCTTCTGGTACCTCTGTAATTTTAAAGTAGCCAGATGGCGATGTAACGTAGGTAATTCCGGTTCCCACAAGTTCAACCACAACTCCAAACACTCTAGCGCCAGTTTTAGCGCTTACCACTTTCCCCTTAAACGTACCTGCAACGTTTGCAGATTTTGTTTCTGGTAAACTAATGGCGTGCAGTAATTGCTCAATTCCACTTCCTGTTAATGAGGTACTCTCTCCTGTCGTTTTCATGATTTCCAGATTTTATTGGTTAGGTAGAGTATCTTCATCTACCATTATAACTTCCCTGTTATTCAATTGTTGTGCCAACAAAAAAAATGTTGTGTTAATTAGGGTTAATGGCAAGCTACTTGACAATTTTCAGGACACAGCAAATCATGCATTCTTCAGCTTTAGCACCCCTACTTTTAAAAGCAACTAAGTATATTCGGTATCATTCACCATCACATTACCATGAGTATAAAAACCCTTGCTGCCGCGATAAAAAAAACGCATCCCTCATTTAACGATGATATTCTTGCTAGTGGAATTCAGAACTTTGAAAAAATTGAGGTAAAAGCCAAAGAAGTAATCTTAGAAGCTTGCAAAACTTGCCACTACATATACTTCGCTCCAAGTTCAATCATTAGATGTTACTACCTCAATCAAAAGGGAGAAGAGCACACGCTTTGGATGAAGCCAGAAGCCTCTCTTTTAACCGAATATAAAAGCTACGTAACCCAACAGCCTTCCACCTTTAGCCTCCAATGTTATGAAGATACAGAGCTGTATCGCATAAGCAGAGAGAACTTGTTTAAGTTGTACTCGGAGCATACAGATTGGGCGCTCTTTGGAATTCATTTAACAGAGGCCGTGCACGTATCATTGATAGACGTTTTTGTAAATCTGCTTTCTAACGATGCAACGCGCAATTATCAATATATAGCCTACGCATTCCCTCGGTTTATTCAAGTTGCTCCACTAAAAGACATTGCGTCTATACTGCAAATATCTGCGGTCTCCTTGTCTAGAATAAGGTCTGGCACCCAGACAAAAGACAATGCAGAGTACTAAACGATGCGAGCCAAATTGAATATGCCTGTTAGATTCAAGGAGTCTGTTTATGCTAGTACCAAACAGCAAACAACCTTTTTCTTAACAGATGTATATTAAACGTTCAGTTTCAGGACGTTCTTTTGCAATAATCTAAAAAACACCAGATGAACCAGAGTGCCAAAACCGTAAAAAAAACCTTCAGTCAAGAAACCTCTGTAAGCGTTAGTATTAATGCTGATGCCAACACAATTTGGAATTTACTGACTAACGCAAGCGA